>JBAPYD010000115.1:0-9467 GCA_049284555.1 Chromatiaceae bacterium
CGGCATGCGGCAAACGGCATTTCAGAACGTGCCGGATGCCGTCACCGAGGTGATGCGGCGCTACAGGGATAAGTGGCCGAACAAGGCGCACCACTAGTCTCGCTGGCGACCTTCAACGCGCCGCGCATGACGATGAACGTGTTCGACGGTGCGGACGATCGGGACCGACGCGGACAGCAAGGCCACCCCCGCGTCGGAGGGTTACCGGTACCCGGCCGTGGGGGATCGGCTACTCAATCCATCCCAGGAAGTCCCGTATGACGGACGAACGGGGCGGCTTGATCTCCTGGACCTGCCCCAGCATCCAGTAGCGGTAGAGGGCCTCGATCGTTCCGTTTCCCTTGGCGTTCACCAGCCAGGCGTTCAGGAACGTGAGGAGCTCCGTATCGCCCGGTTGCACCGCGTAGCCGAACGGCAGTAGCCGGATTGGCGAGGGCGTCACCAGGGTGAAGCGGGGATAACGGATGGTCCACGCCGCGCCTTCTTCGGCCGGCATGAGCAGCGCGTCGAAAGGCACGTCGCGGTCACTCAGCATGGCATCGAGCTCGGCGTTGTCCTCGAACAGGACCTGCTGCGCCTCCGGCAATGCCTGGCGCAGGAAGCGCCGCGTGGCGAGGGTGTCCGAGACCGCGATGCGCACGCCTCCGGCGTCCCGGATCGCAGCCCAGCTGCGGAAATCGCGGCGGCGATGGTCTTCCACGATCAGGCCCAGGGCACTGTCGAGAACCGGCACCGTCATGGCGAATCGGAGCGTCATCTCCGGCGCAATCGGCAAGAGCGACATGAAGATGTCGCAATAGTCGGTACTGACCCGCCGCTCCGCATCCGCGATCGACTCGACGGGCACGAAGTCGATCTTCGCGTCGAGCTGGCGCGCGAAGCGATGGGCCATCTCGATATCGAAGCCGACCAGCTCACCCTGACTGTTGAAGAATGCCGAGGGGTAATCCTTGCCTTGGTAGCAGACGCGCAGCATGCCGCTCTGCCGAATTTGCTCGAGGGTGCTCGCCGCCCGCGGCGCCGGCGGCACCTGCGCGCTGTCGCGAAAGACGGTATGGGGTTGGGCCTCACCGAGCAGTGGGAGACCCATCAGCACCTCGCCCTTCGTGAAGGGTGCGACGAAGACGAAGGTGTAGAAGGCACGCACACCGAGCAACACCGAGAGCAGCAGCACCAGCGACACCAGTGCAAAGCGCAGCAGGCGCAACGGCCGCACGTGCAACCCGCCCTGCATCGCATAGGCCCCGATCAGGGCGATGGCGATGATGTGCATACCGGCGAGCAGCGTGCCGAAGCGGCTGGCGATCACGTCCACGGTGATGAACATCTGGAACAGGTCAGCGGGAAGCTGGAACATGTCGAACAGAAATGGCAGCGTCAGGATGGTGCCGCCGAAGAGACCGGCGAGTCCCGCGCCCGCCAAGGTGGGGAAATAGGCCGGAGCGATGCTCGAGCCGACGAACCAGCCGCCGAACAGGACGAACATCAGGGACATGATCAGGCCGAGGTTGGGAAAGGGGAACGCGGCCGGAATCAGGATGTCGATCGCCGATTCCTCCTGCTCGATCGCCTCGCTGCCCTGCCCGTCCGTCTCGGCGACGAGCCGCTTGCCGTCAGCCGCCAGCACGGGCAGGACGATCAGGAGATTGGCGGTCGCGAAAGCGGTGATCAGCGGGCCCCGGAAGGCGCTGATCACGCTGGCATAGCTCAGCGGGGTCAGACTCGCGATCAGACCCGGGATGATCCAGAGGCTCAGCAGGAGCGCGAGGGCCACGTAGAGGACGATGTAGACCTGCAAGCGGGCCAGCTCGGTGATATCGATGGTTCCCGCGGCGCTGGCGGTGATCGCGAATACGCCGTAGGGCGCGAGCCGGCCGATGAAGCCGGTCATGGTCATCAGGGCGTCGCCCACGGTCGTCAGCAGGTCCACCACGCGCTGCTTGTTCCCGACGCGGATCAAGGCCACGCCGAAGAGGATGCTGAAGACCACGATGGCCGGGACGATCGCGTTGGCCAGGGAAGCGAAGATATTGGAAGGGATATAGAGCTGCAGGAAATCGACGGCCGCCCCCTCCTCGATCTGACTGCTGCTGAAGAACGACGCCGATGGCCAGTTGGGAAATGCCAAGGGGCTCGCCAGCACCACGATCAGACCGATGGCCCAGAGCAACAGGAGCACGACTCCGGCCTTGAGGCCGAGTGCCTTGGCCTGGTCAATCGTCAGGCGGCCCAGTGACGTGATGAGGGCCACCACCACATAGGGGATGACGGTGATCTGCAGCGCGGCGATGAAGACATCACCGCCGATCTTGAGGAATGCGACCTCCTCGCCGAAGAAGACCCCGACGAGCAGCCCCAGCGCAAGTCCGATGAAGACCTGGGTGGCGATTCCCAGCCGGCGCGTTCGGGGCTCTGATGTCATGGGCGTTGGGTCGTGCGTGACGGTTGACGGACGGGACCGAAAGGGGGCGTGCGGGGACGGTCGTCCCAGTCGCAACGGCCCGTTCCCGGTGCATCGCCGCGCCGAGCCGAGAAGACCCGACCGGGTGGGGACGAACGACCCTCGGCATTCCCCCTCGACCCCGGGGGATGTTGCGGCTCCTGCCGAGCCCGGCCGGGATCCGACGCCGGTCTGTCAAGGTCTGCTGAAACCGGCCGGAGACACCCATCACGAAACGAAGGAACCGACGAGGCGCGGATGAGCGGGCGTTGGCGGCGACGGTCGAGCGCCTCATGGGTCAGGTTAACCAGACGCCCTTCGGGTGGCAACCTTGCCCCAAACTCGCACCGGCGATCCCGACAAGGGTGTTGCGCGCCGAGAATGAGCCGGGGGCGCAGGGGTGTCGGCCTCCCGCCGCCGTCTCAGCGAGCCGCATCCGGGGTCGCGCGTGCGACCCCTTCGAAGCAACCCGCTCCGCCTTGACTGCTTTCCTGTCCTCGGGTGACCCTTGGATTCAGAACCTGATGGGACCGGTATCATTCCGCGCCCGTTCTCGCCCTCGGAGACTCCCCAATGCCCGTTCAGCCGCGACCCAAGACGCGACCCTGGGTATCGCGCTGCTGCCAGGCCGTTCTGATCGTCGCCTTGCTCGGGGTGACGGTGACCGGTTCGATCCCCGCGGGGACGGCACAGGCGCGAGCGATGTCGGCGCTTGATCCCGCCGCGCCGGAGCCGGCCGTCTTGCCGCTGCGCACGGACAGCCCGCGCGACCTGTATTCGACCTTCCTGCGCCTCAGCGACGAGATGGAGGCCGCCCTGCTGGCCTACACGGCCCGGCACACGCTGGCCGGGGCGAAACGGCTTGCACTTCTTTCGGACCAGATGGTCGCGCTCATCGATCTGGACTCGGTTCCCAGCGTCTCGCGACGGGAGGTCGGGATCGAGACGACCACCTATCTCATGGATATCTTCGGGCGGATCGATCCGCCTGACCCCGCGTCCGTGCCGGATCAGGAGGGGCTGGAGCGGGAGGGGACGGAGACCCATCGCATCGCGGGGACGCCGCTGCGCATCGCCCGCATCGCCGAGGGCGACCGGGAGGGCGAATACCTGTTCAGCGGCTCGACCGTCCAGGCGGCGCCGCGGTTCCTGCGTGGGCTGATGGACCGGCCGCTGCGCACCCGGCTCGACATCGAGAGCTACAGCGCCTTCTCCCCCCAGCTCACCGGCCCGCTCATCCCGGCCGCCATGGTGCGGGGGATGCCGGGGCCCCTCAAGGGCCTGTGGCTCGGTACGCCCCTATGGAAGATCCTCGCCATCGGGGTGTTGGCCGCGGTTCTTGTCGTCGGGATTGCCCTGCTCCAACGGATCCTACAGGCGCGCGCACCCCGGTCCCAGATCGGGGCGGTGACCCTTCGGGCGGTCCTGCCACTCGCCATCCTCGCCGCGGTGACGATCGCCCTCCCCTATGTCTCCCACCAGATCAATCTCTCCGGCGCCTTCGCCGAGATCATCGAGAAGGGCGAGACGGTGGTGGCCCACGCCGCCTATGCCTGGCTGTTCTGGCTCGTCGTGCGCATGCTCTTCGAATGGGTCATCCTCTCGCCACGGATCCCCGACCAAAGTCTCGATGCCCACCTGTTGCGGCTCGTTTCAGGGGTCATCGGCATCATCGGCGCGGCGGTGATCCTGGCCTTCGGGGGACAGGCGATCGGACTGCCCATCCTGAGCATCCTCGCCGGTCTCGGGATCGGCGGTCTGGCGGTCGCCCTGGCCCTGCGCCCGACGCTGGAGAACCTCGTCGGGGGCGTGATGCTCTACTTCGACCGCCCGGTGCGGGTCGGCGACTTTTGCAGCTTCGGCGACCAGAAGGGCACGGTCGAGGGGATCGGCATCCGCTCCACCAAGCTGCGTGCGCTGGACCGAACGCTGATCTCCGTGCCGAACGCCCAGTTCGCGGACATGCAGATCATCAACTGGGCCGAGTGCGATCAGATGCTCATCAACGAGACCATCGGCGTCCGATACGAGACCGAGCCGGACCAGCTGCGCTATCTGCTCGCCCGGCTTCGCGAGATGCTGCACTCACACCCCAGGATCGACAGTGACACGGTGCGGGTCCGCTTCGCCGGCTACGGTAGCAGCGCGCTCGACATCAACATCCGCGTCTACGCGGAAACCCGGGAGTGGAATGACTTCTTTGCCATCCGCGAGGACGTCTTCCTGCGCATCTACGACATCGTGACCGAGTCTGGCACCGGCTTCGCGTTTCCGTCCCAGACCCTCTACATGGCCCGGGACGAAGGGTTGGATGCCGAGCGCGGGGACGCCGCCAAGGCCACCGTCGACCGATGGCGCAAGGAGGGGAAGCTCCCCTTCCCGCGCCTGCCCCGAGACGCGATCGAGCGTCTCGAGGGGACCCTCGACTATCCGCCGACAGGCAGCCCCGAAACGGCCGGCGAGGACCCCCAGGACGCCATCGGCGCCGAGCGCCTGTCTCGCGCGTCCGACCGGCCCGAGGCGGAGCAAGATCCCGACGCCGCCCTCCCCGTGGATGAACAGAAGAAGCACTGAGCCAGAGGAAGCGGAGTCGACTCGCGATCGCAGAAGAAGCGGCTTCAGGAAGACCGCTCTGTGTCAACGGGCTCTCGGCGCGACAGCGTGTCCTGTCTCTCACCAGCCCCCTCCTGCCGTTGATCACCGTCCGCCGCGTCGGACGATTCCTTGATCTCTGGTCCGAGCAGGATCGCAATCGGGCGGGTATGGGGACTCGCATCCAGCGCGATGATCAGCGCGGTGGTCAGCGGCACGGCGAGGAACATGCCCACGGTGCCAAACAACCAGCCCCAGAACAGGAGCGCGACGAACACCGCCAAGGTGGAGATGCCGAGCCCCTTGCCCATGATCCGCGGCTCGATCACATTGCCGATTGCGGTATTGATCACCAGGTAGCCGACCGCGACGAAGAGCGCGTTCGGCAGGTCGGTTTGCACGAGGGCCATCAGCACGCCCGGGATCATCATCAGGATGTTCCCAACCACCGGCACGAAGTTCAAAAAGAAGGCGATGACGGCCCAAAGGACGGCGAAGTCGATCCCGAATACCCAGAGCAGCAGCCAGACGCAGAGTGCGGTGGCGAGGCTGGTCATGGCCTTGATCTGCATGTAGCGGTTGATGCTCGCAAACAGCCGCATCAGCCTGGCCTCACCCGTCTCCGTCAGGTGAAAGGCTGCCCTCAGCTTGGCCGGCATGCTCGGGACCTCGAGCAGGATGAAGACGACCGCGAGCAGGACCAGGAGCCCCGTGCCGAACAGACCGCTCGCGTTGGACAACAGCAGGCGAACGAGGGCCGTCACCTTGCTCGGGTCCAATAGGTCCGGCACCGCCTCCCGCGCGTTCTCCGCGCCCAGCCTCTCCAGCCAGCCTCCGAACTGATCCGCCAGCAGGATGAACCGCTCCTGGTAGCCCGGGAGGCTGTCCCGGAAGCCCTCCACCGCACCGGTTGTGATCAAGGCGAGCAGGCTGCCCACGTCGAAGATCACGAAGGCGATGACCAGCAGCGCACCCCACTTCGGCACCCCACGCTGCCGCATCCAGCGCAGGGCCGGGGTTGCGACGATGGCGACGAACGTCGCGAGCAGGAGCGGCACCAGGATCGGCGCCGCCGTCTTCATCAAGCCAAGAACGAGCGCAACGGCACCCGCGACGATCAGGCCGCGGGCCGGTGGACTGAATAAGAGATCAGGGCGCATTGGTTAGACCCCCAACGGAAGAAGCGAAGCCTGAGACCCGAACATACAGCCGCGCCGCGAGAACAGGCCCGCCGGAACCCACGGCCTTCCGCCCCGGGACCCAGCCGTCGAGCGAAGCTCGATCACTCCGCAAGGGCGGCGGCGCTCCGGGAGGTACGGAACAGGAGCCATAGGCCCATGACCAAGGCAACCACCTCCGCGGCGAGGGTCAGCAGCAGGGCCAGGATGCTGGCTATATCCACCGTGGAGACCCAGCTCGCCGCCCCGCCGATGGTGCCCGGGGTGGTCTGGATGGCGGGGATGCCCCCCTGCGGTGCGGCGAGGAAGTAGAAGAGAAGCTGGCCCACCTCGAGGATCAGCACCACCATGGAAAAGATCGCCCCGAGGCTGCTCGCCATCACTCCGATCCACACGGTACGCAGGACCTTCGAAGCGCCCGGGCGCTTCTCGGGATCCAGGAGCCGTCGACCGAGACCGGGGTACCGATAGAACCAGATGGTGGTGAACAGCAGCAGCAACAGGTTCAGGATGGTCAGATGCTCCACGAGCGGCAGACCGGCGCGCGTGCCGGACACACTGAGGCTGCCGGTGAAAAGCAGGACGTAGAGCATCAAGACGACCGGGAAGCCGCCCAGCACCACCTGAAGCCAGAAGCCGAAGCGCCCCAGGCGCCTGAAGGTGTTGGCCAGGCCCTCGATCTTGGAGCTTTGCAGGCTGTCGACGATGTTGTCTAACATGAGCATCTCACCCGATTCGGCTATAGGAAGGATCCGGTAACCGGCTGCTCGCGGCCCGGTCCTGGATGACGTGAAACAGCCAACGGCTCGGCGGCTAGGCCAGTGCCTTCTGCTTGAGTCGGTCGAACTCGCCCTGGCTGATCGTGCCCGCGTCGAGCAGCGCCTTCGCGTCGGCGATCTGCTCGGCGGGTGATTTGCCCGCCACGTGCCGGATGTAGGCCTCGGTGTCCGACTTGGCCCGTTCCAGCGCCGAGCGTTGACGCTCCGCCATACCCTTGCCGCGGGCCAGCACATAGATCAGTGCGGTCAGGAACGGTACCAGCACGAGGCCGATCAGCCACAGGGCCTTGTAGCCGCCGGCGAGCTCCGAGTCGCGAAACAGGTCGACGACGATATGGAAGAGGATGATCAGGTAGGCGACGAACAAGAAGGTCGACGCGATCAGATACAGGATGTCCCAGAAGTTGCTCATTGGTCATGACTCATGGATGGGGGAGAAAGTGGAAGAGATCCTATCAGACTCGGGATAGATGCCTCGGGTTTACTTGCCTCGGAGGCCGTGGATTTCTCAAGTTGCCCTCGGATCACCAGGACCCAAGGGCGGGTCGTGCGCCAGAGACTCCGACTCGCCGTCAATCGGGATAGCCCCGAGACCGCCAATCCGCAAATAGACCCTTGAGGTTCGGTGGTTTTGCGCTCTGCTCGGATACGAACCGTTCAACGTAGCCGCGGTCGATCAGGTCCTGTTTATCCTTTAGATCGTCCAGCCTGACGCCGGCGTCAGCGCGTCCCGCCCAATGACAGGCCAAACACGTCTGCCCGTCTGGGCGCACCGAGCAGGTCGTGCCGGTGAGGATCTTCTCCAAGGGGGTGGTGAGCGCGCAGGGATCGGGTACGCCGAAGTCCTCCATTGCCGACTGGCCGAGCGGCGAACGCCATCCGAAGGCGTGCGGCTCGGTCTCGACGGGCGCTTCAGCCACGAGCGGAAAGGCGTGGCAGAGGCCACACGTCTGGTTGCCGAAGGCGTGATGATTGGCGGGCACGGGAAACCGCGCGGCGAGCGCATGACAGGTCTCGCAGTTGACGAAGCGCGGACTGTCCACGGGGTGCGGGACGGGCAGCACCTTGCGCGCCAATGCCCGGATCGGCTCGTCAGGGGCCGGTGTGACTCCACTCAGGCGTGGCGTGTAGGAAACGACAAGGGCGAAGCCGATTGCGGCGATGAGGACGCAGAGGGTGACCAAGAACACCAGTCTCCCTACCAGCTTATGGGTCATGAGCAATACCCGACCGACCGCAGGGCGCGCACCTGCCGAAGAAACGCGAATCGTGCCGGTGACCGCTCACGCGTCCCTGTGTCAGCCAATCTCGCGGGAAGCATCTCGGCACGGGTCCTATACCATGTCGAAACGCTCAGCGTGAACATTCTCGGGGGGGACATCGATCGTCTCCAGCGCGGTCTCCATGGCGTCGATCATGGGGTTCGGTCCGCAGATGATGTACATCCAGCGCCGATACCCCTTCTCCGGCAAGTAACGCAAGAGCATCTGGGGCGTGATCCGGCCAATCTCACCGCCCCAGACTGGCGGCGGGTCGGTGAGGGTCAGAACCACCTGGAGGTTCATCCTGGACCGCAACGCGAGGACCTCTTCGCGAAGGGTGAGGCTGTCCGCGTCCTGGCCGGCGAAGAAGAGGATGACCGGCCGCAGGTCACCGCGATCCGCCATGGTCGCGAGCATCGAATGGATGGGCGTAATGCCCACACCACCGCCAATGAACACGTAGCCTGGACCCTGGATGCGGTCGATGGTGAACACGCCGTGAGGCCCGTCCAGCCAGACACGATCTCCGGGTCGGACGGCCGCGACCCGCTTGCTCGACCAATCGCCCAGGGCCTTGATGGTCAATGCAGCCTCCCCGGTCTCTGACGCCAACTCGCCGCTGGATGAGAAGGAGATCGGATGCTGCGAATAGGTGAACGGCCAGCGTGCGAGGTTGATCCAGGCAAACTGCCCGCCCTCGAAGGCCCAACCGGGGTGCCCGTCGGGTTTCAGCCGGAGGGTTTGGGAGCGGCCCAGCTCGGGCCGGTTCTCGATCACGCGCCAAGGCCGCGACAGCGACCGCATCGGCTTGGCGATGCGAAAGTAGAAGAACAGGACGATCAATGAGGCCAGGTACAGCACGACGGCGACCCGCATTGGCAGCAACTGTGAGTAGCGCCCCGCCTCTAGGATGTGTAGTGCCGCGGCCGCGATAATCGCGATGGCCAGGATGCCATGGGTGATCTGCCATAGCTCATAGGGCATGCGCAGCCACTTTCTCCCCAGCGAGAGCACGATCAATAGAACCGTCGCGATCGTAGCGAGGGTACCGAGCATGATCGCCCACGGCACCTGGGGTGCCAGCAGCATCATCTGCCAGGGATAGCCGGCGAGGAGCAGCACCAGCGGGTGAATCAGGACCAAGACCAGGGCGAGGTAGGCGATCCGCTTGTGAACGAGCTGCAGGGCATCGAGCCCGAACGCCGCCGTCGCGCCC
>JBAPYD010000116.1:0-3193 GCA_049284555.1 Chromatiaceae bacterium
TGTCTTCGATGTGCCCGGCAGAGAGCACGTTGTCTGGGCCAAGGCTGGGAGCTTGGATCATGCGATGTGACCCGAGATGTTAGAACATACTCGAAGTATCCCATATATCGGTATATTTGAAATAGGACATCACCTTAGAGCCCCTCGGCTGAGCTAGGGCGACAGTCTGCTACGCGTCCAGACCTGCCGCTCAGATCCGTCCCGTCAGCGGCAGCAAGGGGTGGATTCCGGACCCCACCACATCTCGAAGGGGATCGTGATGTGTGGCAGATGTCCTATTGGGAATGTAAGGAATACCCATGAAGGCAACCATTAGCAGCAAGGGCCAGATCACCCTTCCAAAGGCCTTGCGAGACCATCTACATCTGGGGGCGGGAGATCGCGTCGAGTTCATTTTGGAGGCGAACAACGTGGTTCGTATGGTGCCGCGTACGACCTCCGTTACACGGCTCGAGGGGATGCTGCCGAAGCCGAAGAGGCCGGTGTCGCTGGAGGAGATGGACGAGGCCATCGCGAAGGGCGGCGACTAAGCGGACAAATGATCGGTCTCGATACCAATGTCCTGGTTCGCTACATCATGCAGGACGATCCGGAGCAGTCCGCCCAGGCTAACCCGCTGATCGAGATGAGCTGTACCTCCGCCGCGCCTATGGCTACACCAAGCCGCAAGTGCTGGAGGTGCTGGACCAGATCCTTGTCACCGCTGAGCTAGACGTCGAGGATGAGGGCCTCGCATTCCAGGCCCTGGATGCCTTCCGGGAAGGACCGGCGGACTTTTCCGACTATCTACTGGCCCTGAGCAACCGCGCCGCGGGCTGTGGGACCACGTACAGCTTCGACCCGCGCCTGTGTGCGCATCGCGCGGCACTTCGGTGGTCAGCGCCCGAAGATGGGGGACGAACACAACACCCGAAAGCCGAGGTCGACGCTACGGTTGCCTGGGCCGTCCCGGCCGCGGACGGCCGAGCGCGCGCGGCCCGATCGTTGACCCAGGACCCGCCGCGCAGCACCCGGCGATCCTGACCGATCTGGGGGAAGCCGGTGTTATCGGGGTCCTCGAAGCCAATCCAGGCGCGGCTCGGCGCCCCAGGCGGGCGCGGCCGCCCCGGTCATTCGGGTGGTCCCGGCCTGATCGACACGCTCGAACGAGGGGCTTGGCTCCCGGCGGCAGTCGCGTATCATGCGAGGCCCGCCGTTCGACGACAGACGCCCCTCTTCCTCCGAACCGGATTTCCCGTGAGAAAGCCTCGCAAGACCGGCAGCCAGCCCAAGGCCCAGACCCAGGGCCCGAATCGTCTGCGGGCCTTGGCCGAGGGCCATGCGGCCGCGGGCCGCTATCGGGAGGCGGTCGCGGCATTCAAGGACCTGCTGCGGGTCGACGATCGGCCCGAGTGGCGGGCGGCCCTGGCGGCGGCCTATGCGGGGCGGGCCCGCGAGCTGGCGGCCAAGGGGATGCCCAAGGAGGCCCTGACCGTCTGGGAGAACCGTGCCCAGCTGGCACCGGACCTGCCGCCGGAGCCCGATCACTATGCCCTCCTGCTGCGGTTGGGGCGGGTGCAGGCGGTTGCGGATCTGTACCTGCGCTGGGCCGATCGGCTGGACGCCGCGAGCCTGGCGTCCCTGCGCTCCCATCTGGCCGCGCACCATCTGGGGGGCGAGGCGGCGGTCACCGCCGCCCTGCCCGCTGACGACCCCATTCTCGTCCAGGGCCCGATTGCCTCTCGAGCCCTGGATGCCTACTGCCAGGGCGATGACGAGACCCTGCGTGGGGCCCTGGCGACCATCCCCTTCCGCTCGCCGTATCGGGATCTGGCGCAGATCCTCAAGGCAATGCAACGGTTTCCGGATGCAACGGAAGAGATCGCCACGTCGCTCGTCAGGGTACGCGACGAGTCTGGATTCGCCACCCTGCGACACGCCTGCGAGCTGGCCGTGGAGGCGCTCTGGACGGCGCCCGAGGCCCTTCCCGAGCGGCTCGTCGCCGCGGATGAGACGACCCGCCGCTTCGCCCTGACCCTGGCCGGCTGGGGCGAGGAGCGCCAGGCCCTATGGGGGGAGGTGCGTCGCGCCCCAGGACCCGGGACCGACTCCCTGCTGCGCATGCTGCACCGTCACCGCGCCGGCTTGGGCGAGGACTGGGCGCGGCGCCAGGCACTGCGCCTGCTGGTTCCCGGCTTCCCCAAGAGCGCAGGCTGGATCACCCAGGGGGGCGCGCGACGGCTCTCGGAGGAAGAGCGTCTGCTGGTGTCCGCGTGGCGGGCCGAGCATGGCGCTGATCCCTGGGAGGAGCTCCGAGCGTGGAAGGCCTACTACCATCGGCTGCTCGCCGCGGGCAGGCCGGAGCCCGGCTGCGACGGGGCCTTGAGCCTCGCCTTGATCCTTCGTCGCGTCGAGAGTCATCTGGGCATCCTTGCCCAGGTCACGCCCTCCGGTGATCCGATGAGTCCCCCTGAGGCCCTGGCCGATGCGGTCGAGCTCAGTCTCACCCACGACCCAGACGACCGAGACAGCTACGAGCTTCTGGTCCGCTATCACATGCGCGCCAGGGACCTCAAATCCGCCCGGCGCCTCCTGGACCGGGGGCTCGAGCGCTTCCCCGCGGATGCGGGGCTTCTCACCGCCGCCCTGGACCTGTCCCTGGAGGCGAATTCCTTCAAGAAGGCGACACGCTACGCCCGCGAGATCCTGGCGATCGATCCCATCAACACCGGCGCCCGGGAGCGGCTGGTCAAGGCCCACCTGGCCCACGCCCGCAAGCAGATCCGCGCCGGCCGGCTGGATCTGGCGCGCAAGGAGCTGACCCAGGCCGCGGAGTGGGAGCCAAAGACAGGCCAGGGTGGACGCCCGGCCGAGCGGCGGGAGCTTCTGGGCGCCCTCCTCGATATGGCCCGGGACCCCGCGCGGGGCCGAGAGGTGCTGGGGGAGCAGGTCAGAGCCCTCGGCGGGGGGATCTCCGCCGCCTTCGCCCTCGCCGTGGAATGCGAGGCCTGCGGTCACCCGGTGGCGAGCGCGCTTAAGATCGTGGGACTGTCCAAGATCCCGGCCCCCAACCAGGCGGGGCTGAGCGCCTTTCTGGCTCGGCTGCGGGCCCACCTCGACGAAGACGCGCGTCTCACTCCCCAGATCCGCCATTTGATCCAGAAACCACTCAGCCTCGCCGCCCGCTGGCCGCTCCCCCAGTCGGAGTGCGAGG
>JBAPYD010000117.1:0-1532 GCA_049284555.1 Chromatiaceae bacterium
TGTCTTCGATGTGCCCGGCAGAGAGCACGTTGTCTGGGCCAAGGCTGGGAGCTTGGATCATGCGATGTGACCCGAGATGTTAGAACATACTCGAAGTATCCCATATATCGGTATATTTGAAATAGGAAATCACCCTAGCCCTCGGAGCCCTGCCAAGTGCACCCCCATTGGTTCCTGATCCTCTCCACCCTGGCCCTGATCCTCTTGGCAAATGGACTGCCTGCGCTCCTCGGGTTGCTGCTCGGGCCGGGCAGGCCCTTGGACGGGGGTCTGCGGCTCGGGGACGGACGCCCCCTCTTCGGCCCTACCAAGACGGTACGTGGGGTCTTGGCGGCCCTGGCGGCGACGCCGCTGGCCGCCCTGGGGCTGGGCCTGCCCTGGCGTGTCGGTCTGTTGATCGCCCTGGGCGCCATGCTCGGCGATCTGCTGGCGAGCTTCGTTAAGCGCCGGCTGGGATTCCCGTCGAGCGCCAAGGTGTCCCTCCTGGACACCGTGCCCGAGTCCCTGATCCCGGTCCTGCTCATCATGGGGCACCTGGGCCTGGACTGGCTCGACCTCGCCCTGCTCACCTTGGCCTTCGCGGTACTCGACCTGGTGCTGACCCCCCTGGGCCATCGGCTCTTCCCGCGTCGCGGTGCCTGAGCCGGCCACGGATCCATGAGCCCTCGACCGCCCTTGGACCGCCGACTCGCCGTCGCGCCCATGCTGGACTGGACGGACCGGCACTGCCGATACTTCCTTCGGCTGATCACCCGCCGCACCCTTCTCTACACCGAGATGGTCACCACCGGTGCCTTGATCCACGGGGATCGGCGGCGGCATCTGGACTTCGACCCCGCGGAGCGCCCCCTGGCCCTCCAGCTCGGGGGCTCCGACCCCGACGAAATGGCGCAGTGCGCTCGCCTGGGCGCCGAGTGGGGCTACGACGAGGTCAACATCAACTGCGGGTGCCCATCGGACCGGGTCCAGAGCGGGCGCTTCGGGGCCTGCCTGATGGCCGAGCCGCAGTTGGTGGCGGCGTGCGTCTCCGCCATGAAGGCCGCGGTCGATCTGCCGGTCACGGTCAAGAGCCGCGTCGGCATCGACGAGCGGGACAGCTACGGGGAGCTGGTGGACTTCGTGGGCCGGGTGGCGGAGGCGGGCTGCGACGCCCTGATCGTGCACGCCCGCAAGGCCTGGCTCCAGGGGCTGAGCCCCCGGGAGAACCGGGAGATCCCACCCCTGCGTTACGACTGGGTGGAACGGCTGAAGGGGGACTTCCCCTCCCTGCCCATCTGCATCAACGGCGGCATCCGGACCCTGGATGCCGCCCGCGGGCTCTTGAAACGGCTGGATGGGGTAATGATCGGCCGGGAGGCCTATCAGAACCCCTGGCTGCTGGCCGAGGCGGACCGCGTCGTGTTCGCGGACCCCGCCCCGCCGCCCAGCCGCCAGGAGGTGCTGGATCGCTTTCTGCCCTATGTGGAGCGGGGGCTGGCGTCAGGCGTCCCCCTCAACGCCATGACCCGCCACATCCTCGGTCTCTTCCAGGG
>JBAPYD010000118.1:0-1955 GCA_049284555.1 Chromatiaceae bacterium
GGCCCTGGGGTGGCTGCTCCTGGAGGCCGCTCGGGAGGAGTGGGGGGGCTGCGAGGGTGGCGCGCCCTCACCGCGGGACTTCCACGATGGGCTGATGTCCCAGGGGACCGTGCCGCTGCCCCTGGTCCTGGGGTCGGTCTTCGGCGAGGACCTCTGGCGGCGATCCTACGCGCGCGTTTTTCGGGACTGACCGGACCCAGTGGCCAATCCCGAGGGTCGAGCCCTCACCCCGCCCCTCCCCCTGCAAGAGGGTATCGCAAGAACTCCCTCCCCCTGCAAGAGGGTGTCGCAAGAGCTCCCTCCCCCTTGCAGGGGGAGGGTCGGGGTGGGGGTAGAAACCGCCCATCTCATTGATTCCACGGTCATCGCCCCCATCCCACCCTTCCCCCTACGAGGGGCAAGGCGCTCGCAGACGAGTTTTTGCGACACCCTCGCCCCAGAGGAGGGTGTCGCAAAAGCCCCTCGTCCCAGAGGGGAGAGGGGGTGGGGTGAGGGGAGAAGCAGGCAAGCTGTTGTTTCGCGGACGACCCGCCCCGGCCTGTGCCGCGACAGAAACGCGTCGGCAGCCCTTTGCGACACGCTCAGTCGGAGAGGCAGAATCGGAGCGCGCTCCCGGCGCGACTCTGGCGTTAACCGCTCAGACCCAATAGACGCCGCGGGTCATCACCTTGGACGCCAGGCGCATCGCCAGCCGGATCGGCGGTGGCAGCTCGGCGCCGCCCGCGGCCCTGGCCACCTGCGCGTGATGGATCTCATCGAGCTTCATCTGCTCGAGCACGGCGCGGGTACGCTCGTCCCGCTCCGGGATCTGGGCGAGGTGGTCGTCCAGGTGATCCTCCACCTGGCGCTCGGTCTCCACCACGAAGCCCAGGCTCCAGCGATCCCCGGCCAATCCGGCCGCCGCGCCGATCGCGAAGGAGCCCGCATAGAAGAGCGGGTTGAGCAGACTCTTGCGATCGCCCAGCTCGGCGATCCGGGTCTCACACCAGGCCAGATGGTCGTTCTCCTCCTGGGCGGAGCGTTCCAGGCGGCGCCGGGTCTCGGGAAGTCGGGCCGTCAGGGCCTGGCCCTGATAGAGCGCCTGGGCGCAAACCTCCCCCGTGTGGTTGATACGCATCAGTCGCGCGACGTGGCGCCGCTCCTGCTCGCCGAGGTCGGTCTCGGGGAGGTCGGCCGCCGGGTCCGGGCGCTCCGTGATCTGGGGACGTCCAAAGACGGTCCTCAGGGCGTTGTCCGCGCTCATCAGGAGCCGGTCGAGGGTGCTGTAGTGGCGGGTGGTCATAGGCTGCGCTCGGGAGCGTTCGAAATGCTCATCGGATTCTGGGACTCCTGCACGCCTACTGCAACGGTCAGCCAGGTGGCCCGTGGCGAGTGGCGATTCGGGAGATTCTTGGCCTAGGCCACTTAAACTAGCGGCTCGCTCCTCGCCACTCGCTGCCTCTCGAGCAGCTCCACCGGATGACACACCGGAATGGCCAGTCCCGCCTCCGCGATGCCGGCGGCCAGATGCAGGGCGCAGCCGGGATTGGTCGTGACCAGGTAGGCCGGCGCCAGCTCCGCGAGGGCGGCGAGCTTGGGCGCGAGCAGCGCCCTGGCCATCTCGGGCTGATCCAGGAGATAGGTCCCGGCGGCGCCGCAGCAGGTCGTGTTGCCCGGCAGGGGGTGGACCTCCAGTCCCGGAATGCGTGCCAGGAGCCGATAGACGGCGCCGGTGTCCTTGAGCAGATTGCGGTGGGAGCAGGGCTCGTGGACCAGCACGCGCCTCTCCAGGGGGGCGAAGTCGACATCGCGCGGGGGGCTCAGGCGGTCCAGATAGTCGCACAGCTCGAGGGCCTGGGGTCCCCCCGGTTGTTCCCTCAGCTCCGCCACGCAGGCGCTGGCGAGTCCGACCAGGGGAGGGTCCTTCGGCCCCCGGGCCCAGGCAGCGCGGGCGACGTCGGCCTCCCCGGGGAAGC
>JBAPYD010000119.1:0-2224 GCA_049284555.1 Chromatiaceae bacterium
ACCCTTGACGGCCAATAACTCGTCGAAGGACTTGAAGGGTCGCGCCGCGACGAGATTCCCCGCCACCTTCTTCGACACGCCTTTGACCGCGACGATCTCCTCGATTGTGGCTTCATTGAGGGAGGCAACCGCCGAAATCGACGGCTTGACCGGATCGACTGGCGCCGATTCAGCCACGCCAGCCTTGGGCGGCCCCCCGGCGTCGCTTTCGGAAGGTGGCGGGCTCCCAGCCGGCTTCCCGGCAAAGCTCACACTGATCACATTATCGGCAGTGTGACGCACGACCCAAGGCTTCGCGGCAACGACGTAGGGCACGGCGAAATTCACGTAGTCCCGGGTGACATAGCCCATCTCCGTCCACTCGCGCAGCATGAGGGAGAGAAACCAGGTCCCCGCGGGCGGCTCCACGAAGATCAGGTCGTAGCGGCAATCGGCCAGATAATGCTGGCCCGAGACCTCACCGATGCTCGTCCCCGCCAGCGCGACACCATTGAAACTTCCCCCCGCATAGGGCTGCTTCAAGGCCCAAAGCTCGACGGAGAGGGTGCCGCTGACATCGCCGACCTGACGCCGGTTGGCAATCTCATTGACAGTGACGACCACGCGATCGTCATTCACCGTGTATCCACAGCTTCCGGAAAGGGCAATTTGTGGCACAACACTGAAATCAGCCTGGGTCTGGGCTGCGTACATGCGATAGAGCTCCTCAGTTGTTGGAGCCATTATATTAATGGATTTCGGATTCAGAGTGAATACGCACGGCCCGATAGAGAACGCACCATTTCCGGGCGCTTCTTTGCACTCTTTCAGCGCAATCCAAGCGAATTCACATGGAGACAGGGGACCCCTGGTTGTGGAAGCGCTGATTCATTCTGCTTCACGTTCGGGCCAAGCGGGGCTCCATTTGCATAAGCCTCAAACCCCTGCGAATCGAGCGCCCCAAGACTCGCGTGTCTTGGGACACGCGCTGGTCAAACGCCGGGATGGCATTCGATCAGTCGCCCCTCAGAAGTCGGGCGCGGGCGCAACCTCAGTACGCGTCGGGGTTGGGGCTCTCGAACGATGCGCGGGTCCCCGATTGATCCAGAGGTCGATTCGACGCTCGTGCTGGAAGTCCTTTTGGAGGATATCCAGGTCCCCATCGCCATCCAGGTCCCCCAATCTGCCCTCATGGGTTCCGACACCGATCGACAGCAGTTGCGTCTCGAAGCCCCCGCGGCCGTCTCCGTAGAGCACCAGCTGCCGGCACCCCGCACCGGCCCCCGGGGTGTGCATCTCAGCGGTGTAGATGTCGAGATGGCCGTCGCCGTTCAGGTCCCCGACCTCGAGGGTATGGCCATGATCCAGGTGGGCGAGCAGGGTGGTTCTTGCCCAGGCTCCGCCACGCCATTCATAGAGATTGAGGGGGCCTTCACCGTCACCGGAGGCGAGCAGGATTTCGGGGCGTTCCCCCTCGATGAGGTCGCCTACCGCCGACCTGGAGATGCCGTAGTCCGCATCGACCACCTCGGGCCTGTAATCCGTTGCCTCGACGTGCCTGAACCAGCGTCCCCCACCGACCAGATCGTCCTTCCCATCGAGATCGACATCGGCTCGGGTCAGGCCCTCGCAGCAGGACCCCGAACCCCAGGTCCAGATGGGCACCGGCCGCCAGGCCGATTGGTCACGCGGACTCCCCGGAATGTCCGCGAGGAAGAGGGACCGCGCCTGCTGGTTCCAGAAGGCAAGCTCGGCCGAGCCGTCGCCGTCGAAGTCCCCTATAACCTGGTCGTGGTGCTGGTTACGGCCCCAGTCCTTGATCGTGTGCCGGTCCCAGGGTCGTGCCGGGTCATGACCGGGGTGGGGGTTCTCCCACCACCAGAGCTGATTCGTCTTCCAGCTCCCACCCTGCACGAGATCCAGATCCCCGTCCCCATCGATATCGTAGGCCGCGCCACCGGCCTCGATATGGCTCTGGCGGTCGTCGATGAGGTAGCGTTCAGGTGCCCCATCGCTCGACCGGAACCAGACCATGCTGGCCCCAGGGTCCCAGCCGGCGATGACGAAATCATCACGCCCGTCCCGGTCGACGTCGAAGACCACCGCGGAGGATTGGGGGCCCACGCCGGCCGGCGCGAGATCCCCGTTCCGGGTGGAGCGGCGAGTCCACGCGATGGGCCGGGGCGAGGTCGCGCGATCGTTACGCCACAGGTGAAGGTCCTGGTAGCGGTCCCAGGCGATGCTG
>JBAPYD010000120.1:0-3183 GCA_049284555.1 Chromatiaceae bacterium
TTGACCGCCTGTTGTGCCCCCACGCCCGGACGATAGCCGTAGCTCAGGGGCAGGAAGTCGTTCTCGTAAATGGCTTCGAGCAGCAGTCTGACGGCCCCTTGCAAGAGCCGGTCTTCCACGACCGGGACGATCCCCGCTAACTGCACACACCGACAATCCCCGTTTGGGATGGGCCACGATCACCCATCCGTTCCACCCGCTGCGCAGCCAGCGTTTTGAAGTCCTGAAGACTCGACGCGTAGCGGGGACCGATACCCTCATTCTCCGACATCCCGAGCGGGGCAGTTACACCGTTGCTCAGGACTGGACCGACTGGGGCCTACCAGAGGCCGCCACCGAGCCGGCAGAGAGAGCGCACAAGCTCGCCGTTGCGCCGCTTCTGCAACTGGCCGACTTGTTGACGAAGCTCAGCGAACAAGCGCGGGAGGACGTTGACGAATGAGCGGTGACCAACCATTATCAGACCAGTTATCTACGTGGTCTGATCGGCATGCGGGACGAACCCTCTCCGACGCTGCGCCGCCGACGCACCTCGCTGCTGCGCCAGCTCCCGGCGCCCCAGGCTATCCTCCGTGGCTCGTTGATCGAGCGCTACAAGCGCTGCGGCAAGCCGGGCTGCAAGTGTGCCACGGGTCGTGGCCACGGTCCCAAGTACTATCTGTCGATCAGCCGCAGCGGCGAGCATCCGCAGATGGACTATGTCCCCCAGGGTTATGTGGCACAGGTCCGGGAGTATCTGGCCAACTACCAGCGCACGTGGGAGATCCTGGAGGAGATCTGCGCCATCAACCGCGAACTGCTGCGCCGCCGCGAGCGGCTCTGAGAGGTCACGGTGAGCGCTCCGACCCCCTCGCTCACCGGCCTCGTCGACTCCCCCCTCGCCGCCACGCTCATCGCCAATATGCTGGCGAGCTTCCTCGGCCAGCACGATCCCCCTGGCAAACCGGCGGAGGCGAGCAATGAGCGCACAGATCACCGCGCACCACCTGCACAGGCCGGCGTACGTCTATGTGCGCCAGTCGACGATGGGCCAGGTGCGCCATCACCACGAGAGCACCGAACGCCAGTATGCCCTGCGCGAGAAGGCCCTGGCCTTGGGCTGGAGCGGCGAGGCGATCCGGGTCCTGGACCGGGATCTGGGCCAGTCGGGGGCGCAGAGCCACAATCGGGAGGACTTCAAGACGCTGGTGACGGAAGTCTCCATGGATCGGGTGGGGGCGGTGTTTGCCCTGGAGGTCTCGCGCCTGGCCCGCTCGAACCTGGACTGGCACCGGCTCCTGGAGCTCTGTGCCCTGACCCGCACCTTGGTCATCGACGAGGATGGTTGCTACGATCCGGCGGACTTCAACGATGGGCTATTGTTGGGGTTGAAGGGGACCTTGGCCCAGGCAGAGCTGCATTTTCTGCGCGCGCGCCTCCTGGGTGGCAAACGCAACAAGGCCGAGAAGGGCGAGCTGCATTTTCCCCTGCCGGTGGGTCTGTGCTATGACGCCACCGGAGGCACCGTCCTGGATCCGGATGCGGAGGTCCGTGGCGCCGTCGCGCTGGTGTTTCGGCTGTTTCGCGAAACCGGCAGCGCCTACGCCGTTGTGCAGCGGTTCGTCACAGCGGGGCTGCGCTTTCCCAAACGCTCCTACGGTGGGGTCTGGGACGGCAAGCTGGTGTGGGGACGGCTCAGCCACGAGCGGGTCCTGGGGATCTTGAGAAACCCCGCCTATGCCGGCGCCTACGTCTTCGGCCGTTACCAATACCGGCGCATCCCTGCGCCCGACGGGCAGATTCACACCCAGGTGGCGGAGGTCCCCCGAGAGGAATGGCGGGTGCACCTTCCCGACCACCATGAGGGGTATATCGACTGGGATGAGTACTTGGCCAATCAGGAACGCCTGGCGCGCAACCGCACCTGCACCGAGGCCACCGTCCTGAGCGGACCGGCACGCGAAGGACTGGCCCTGCTGCAAGGCCTGCTGATCTGCGGACGTTGCGGGCGGCGGATATCGGTGCGCTACCGAGGCAACGGCAGGATCGCTGCGACCTACCTCTGCAACTGGCGCCGCCGCGAGGCATTGGATACCCGCGACTGTCTGTGCGTGCGCTGCGAGCGCCTCGATGAGGCGGTCACCGAGCAGGTGTTGGCGGCGCTACAGCCGGCCGAGCTTGAGCTCGCCCTGGCGGCCCTGGAAGAGCTTCAGGCACGGGATGCGGCCTTGACTCGGCAGTGGCAGATGCGCCTGGATCGGGCCGAATACGAGGCGCAGCTGGCCGAGCGGCGTTACGAGGAGGTCGACCCCGCCAACCGGCTGGTGGCGGCGACCCTGGAGCAGCGCTGGAACGCGGCGCTGCAATGCTTCGCCGAGCTTCAGGGCCAGTTCGAGCAGGCGCAACGTGAACACGCCCAGGTGGCGACCCCGGAGCAAAAAGAGCGGGTCCTCGCCCTGGCCCGGGATGTCCCGCGGTTGTGGCATGCCCCCACCACCGCGGCGAAGGATCGCAAGCGCATGTTGCGCCTGCTCATCAAGGATATCACGGTGGAGAAACTGGCCCCGAAGCAGTTGATGCTGCATATCCGCTGGCAGGGTGGCGCCTGTAGCGACGCGCCGGTCAAGCTACCGCCCAACATGCCCGATCGCATCCGCTACCCCGTCGAGCTGGTGGCGCGGATCCGGACCTTGGCCGAGACCCTCACCGATGCGCAGATCGCCGAACAACTCAACCAGGCGGGCCAAGTGAGCCCGAAAGGCAAGGCATTTACCGCCTCCATGATCCAGTGGGTTCGTTACAAGCACTGCATCAAGGGGCCACAGCGAAAGCATCCGGACGAACTGACCGTCGAGCAGGTGATGGAGCATTTTAACGTCAGCCGCCACGTGGTCTATTACTGGATCGACCGTGGTCACGTCCAGGCCCGTCAGCTCAAGCCCGGGACGCCGTACTGGATTAGCCTCAATACCGAGCAGGAACAGATGCTGGCCGACTGGGTGAGGAACTCGTCACGAATTCCATCACTACAAAATTCCGAAACAGCACTGTAGGAGGTGCATTATGCGATCACCGTGGGGAGGCCCAGCGGCCTTTACTTTCCATTCTCCTTGGGGATGTAGACGCGCCGCACCAGCTTGGCCCGGTAGCGTCCAGCCTTCACGCGCTCTGCCAGATCGGTGATGTTGCCGTCCAGGTCGGCAG
>JBAPYD010000121.1:0-3701 GCA_049284555.1 Chromatiaceae bacterium
CCGAGCTCCGCGAAATCGATGACACGGCCCCGCTCGCCTCCCACCAGGGCGGACGCGAGCCGGCGGCCGAAATCGCGGCACTCGCCCAGCTCCTCCTCCGTGGGGATGAGCTTGATCCGCAGGCCCGGCACCGGAAGCCGCATCTTGAGCCCCCGCATCCGGTCCTCGATCATGCGCACCGCCTCGCCGCTCCATCCGAAGGACCCGAAGGCGGCGCCGAGCTTGCCCTTGAGATTCACCACCGCCAGGGACGACAGCAGGTCCCAGACGGGCTTCACCGCGTCCCCGTTGATCGTGGGGGAGCCGAAGGCCAGGGCATCGGCCTCCTCGATCAGGTCCACGAAGGGCTCGATCTCGCCGCCCTCGAGGTCGTAGAGGGAGACCCGCACCCCTGGCTGCTCCTCGGCCCCTGCCCGGATGGCCTCGGCCATGCGCGCGGTGCTCCCGTAGGCGCTCATGTAGAAGATGATGAGCGACTGCTCCTCGTTGCCGATCCGCTCGGTGAGGCTGGAGGTGGACAGCTCCCGGTAGTGCGTGACATAGCGTCGCGGTCTGTCCCTCAGGATCGGGCCGTGGGTCGGCGCGATCATGTTGAGCCGAAGCGGCTCGATGAGCTTCAGGGCCTCCATCACGTGCCCCTTGAAGGGCCGCATGATGTGGGCGTAGTAGTAGTCGAAAGAAAATCGAAAGTCCCCGACCCGATCGTTGAAGAGCCTGCTGTCGCAGTAATGGCAGCCGAAGACGTCCCCCGAGAAGAGCACCCCTTGCTCCACGAGGTAGGTGCACTGGGTATCGGGCCAGTGCAGGAAGGGCGTATGGAGGAAGCGCAGCGTGCAGTCTCCGAGGGAGACCAGGTCGCCGGTGCCGACGGTGTCGTACTCGAAGGGGCGGTCGTCGTCCTTCGGCTTGAGCAGGGCCTTGAGCATCGAGGTGGCGCGCGTCGAGATGTAGAGCCGGGCCTGGGGCGCCCGGCGCATCAGCTCAGGGAGGGCTCCCGTATGGTCCGGCTCCAAGTGGTTGAGGACGATCGCGCTGATCTCCTCGTAGCGGGCGACGGACTCCAGACGGCTGAAGAACTCGTCCGCAAACTCGGCCTTGACCGTGTCGACGATGGCCACGCCCGCCGATCCCCGGACGAGGTAGGCGTTGTACGTGGTCCCGTTGGCCGTGCGCAGGATGATGTCGAAGGTGCGCAGGCCGGGATCCAGGGCACCGATCCAGTGCACGCCCGGGGCGATCTCCACGGCCTCCCGATGCCTGGCGACGTCCAGGGGCTGGCCCGGGTCGGCCCCCCGCGGGATCTGGGCATCGACGATCACCCGCCTGCCCCCTCGGCGAGGTCCGGTGCGGGACACTCGGCGTCCTGCCCTGGGGCGACGACCCGTGAGCACGACTGGAGGTCCTGCTCGGGCGCAAGGACGACACCCAGGACATCGAGCACGGTGCCCACGGCTGCCATCCCTAGCGGGCCTGGATCTCTGCCATGGCCGCGGCCATGCGCTCGGGCGGAATGCCCGTCAGGGAGCCGTCCGGATTCAATGGCTTGCCCACACCGTCAAGAATGACCCCTTCGATCGGGCAGATGCTGGCGCACTGGGGATCCGGGTGATCCCCCTCGCACTCGGTGCACGCGCGGGCATCGATGAGGAAGTGCGGCTTGGCCTCGTAGATGGCCTGGCTGGGGCACAGGGGCTCGCAGGCCCAGCAGTTCACGCAGCCCTCGATGATTTGAAACGCCATGGGGTCGGTCTCCTTCGGGCTCGGCTCAGGCGGTCATGCGCAGCGTGGCGGGAGCCGGCTCATCGAGGGCTCCCTGCCCCGCCATTTCCCGATAGACCGCGGCCACCGCCTCCTCGATGGGCTCCATGGCGTGCTCACCGTTGGGCATGATGCCGGCCTCCTCCAGCATCCCCCAGGGCTCGTAGCCGATCCTGGAGCAGAGCACCGCCTCGCAGCCCGAGAGGGCGCGGATGGTCTTCTGCAGGGCCGTCTCGGCGTCCCCGCAGGTGTCCCCGCCGGAGCAATAGAGATCGACCTTGCGGTGGCCGATGAAGCGGGCGTCCTGGCTCGTCACCTCGTAGATCAGGAACTCGCGGGCGTGGCCGAAGTGCTGATTGATGAGGCCGCCGCCGGTGGTCGCCACCGCCATGAGGACCGGCCGGGTCTCACGCCTGGGGCGTTTCAGCGAGGCGATCGAGACGAAGGTCTCCCCGCTCTTCTTGCGCTGGGCCTCCCGGTTGGCCTCGATGGCGGCATGGACCTCGCGGCGCTCCTCCATGGCCTTGGCGTAATCGATCTCCATGGACTCGATCTTGTCCAGGGTGAACTCGTCGCCCCGGTCCTCGCCGAGCAGACCCACCGCGTCGGCCCGGCATTGGCGGCAGTGGCGCATCATGGCCATGTCACCGGCGCAGGTGTCCTGGAGCGCCTGCAATTCCTCATGGGTGGGTCCGCGCTGCCCCATGACCCCGAAGAAGGTGCCGTGCTCGGCCTCCGCGATCAGGGGCATGACGTTGTGCAGGAAGGCGCCCTTGGCCTTGACGACCTTGGAGACCTCCTCGAGATGGGCGTCGTTGACGCCCGGGATCATCACCGAGTTGACCTTGACCAGGACGCCCCGCTCCACCAGCATCTCGAGTCCCTTCTGTTGCTGCTCGATCAGGATCTGGGCGGCCTTGCGCCCCTTGATCCGGCGGTTCTTCCAGAAGATCCAGGGGTAGATCTTGGCCCCCACGTCCGGGTCGACGCAGTTGATGGTGATGGTGACGTGGTCGATGTTGTGCTCGCAGAGCGCATCCGCCAGATCAGGGAGTGCGAGTCCATTGGTCGACACGCACAGCTTGATGTCCGGGGCCTGCTCGGAGAGCGCCCGGAAGGTGGAGAGGGTGCGCTCCGGATTGGCCAGCGGATCGCCCGGACCGGCGATCCCCAGCACCGTCATCTGGGGGATGTTGGCGGCCACCGCCAGGACCTTCTTCACCGCCTGGTCCGGTGTCAGGAGCTCCGAGACCACGCCGGGGCGGGACTCGTTGGCGCAGTCATACTTGCGGTTGCAGTAGTGGCACTGGATGTTGCACGCCGGCGCCACCGCCACATGCATGCGGGCGTAGTGGTGGTGGGCCTCCTCGGAGTAGCAGGGGTGATTGTGCACCTTGGCGCGGATCGCCTCCGGCAGGTGCGAGAGCGCGTCGGAGCTGCTGCCGCAACCGCTGGAGGCGCACCCCCCGGCGCCGGCTGCGCCCCCGTCTTGGCCCAGGACCTTCAGCTCCAACATGCGGCCTCCAGAGATCGCGGGCCCGCAGACCCGGTGAGTTCAACCTGCCTCTGGAGCGCTTACAGCAAGTGGCGTGCCTGTTAGCCAGTCACCACGTATCACTCTGTTTTAACTGGGTTGTATCGAGCGCTAGCGGGGCGTCATGTCGGCAAGACGACAGACCCGGATGGGAGGCTTGTGGGGATAGGGACAGTTCCCAGCCTTGGACACCGCATCCCCGGGCCCCCGAAAGAAGCACCGGGGTGAGGGCGCGCGCTCGCCGTGGCTATCCTTCGTGATCCGACGGGCGCGCGGGCACGCCGATTGGCGCCAGCGACCTGCTCATCGCCGCCCTTGCCCTGGCGCGTGGGCTCACCTTGGTCACCGCCAACGGGACCGAGTTTCGACGCGTGCCGGGGTTGGCTGTCGAGAGCTGGTTGAGCCACCG
>JBAPYD010000122.1:0-3332 GCA_049284555.1 Chromatiaceae bacterium
GCACCTTCGTCCTCCGGCATCCGTCCGTGCCCCGTCCCCTGGAGCTCAACCCCTGCATCCTGGATGAGGGGGTGCCGCGTCTGGTCCCGTCCCCGCCGCTGACCAACCGTCTCGTGGCGCTGGCACAGCACTACCTGAAGGACCTCGGCTACGGGCCCGGCCCGCTGGACGGCCTCATCGGCCCCCGTACCCTGGACGCGGTCCGGCGGTTCCAGCGGGACCAGGGGCTTGCGGCCACCGGGGTCCTGTCCTTCGAGGTCCTCGAGCGACTCCAGGCCGCGTCCGCCCAAGGGCCCGCCCCGGGCGCGGCGGAGTCCGGGACCCCGCTGCTGCGAGGAGAAGACCGGCCATGAGGACCATCGACGGGGGACTGGACGGCATGGGTCCCGAGCACCCCTGGGTCTTCGAGGAGCGACACCCCTGGGAGCGGGGCTTCGCCGCCTATGCGCGAGACTGGATCGCCCCGGAGCTCGCGCGCTGGCGCGACGCCAGACGGGCAAAGGAACAGGGCTTCCGGCGCCGCCTACCCCTGCTCCTCGGCCTCTGGCTCGCCCTGACCCTGCTCGTCGCCGAGGCGTCGGGATCGCTCCCCGTCACCCTGACCTGGGCCGTCCTGCTCCTCATCGTCGGCGGGTCCTTGGCCCGCGGCCCGCTGCACGGGGTGAGGACCCGAGCCCTGAGGTCACTGCGCGACCGGGTGATGGGATTCTTCGGCCTCCGCCCCTTGAGCTCCGGGAAGGTCCTGGAGTCGGCCCTTCGAGCCCATCGGCGCCCGGGGGACGCGGGGCGCTTGGAGCTGGTCGAGCAGTTCTGGGGTGTCCACCAGGGGATCGGCCTGCGGCTCGCAATCCTGCGGAGGCACACCGAAGCCCGCCCCGACCCCGCTGGGACGGACCTCGGTCTGGCCCTCCTGATCGAGTTCCCGGAGGCACGCCTCGAGCCGTGCACCGGCCGCTGGCCGGCACCGCGAGAGGGGACGGCACCTTGCGCGGACTCCGGGAATCCCCTCGGGCCGGGCCTCTTCGAGCTCTCCCGGGCCCTGGGGGGCGCCACCCTGGACTACGCGCGGGATCGCGGCCAGATCCTGGTCCTGTCCAACAGGCCCATGGATGCCTTGGAGTGGCCTCGCCGGGTGGAGGCATTGGACCCCGAGACCGAGGCCGATCAGATCGAAGCCGCCATGCGCGAGCTGCTGCGCTCGCTCCATCTGGTGCTGGGGGCGGCCCACCTGCTGGTCCGCACGAGCTGCGAAAAAATCTGACCATGACGCGCGGCTCTTCGAGCCTTCCCGCGCTTGCATATCCGCCCTCACGCCCGAGCATCTAGGCAAGGCCGGGCCCCTGACCCGGCCGACCCGACTCGGGGGATGGACCACCAACCTGTCGCTCACCTGGCCATGGCAGGGACCGACGTTGACGGGCTGGTCCCATCCCTGCCGCATCCACGACACCCGGCGGACCACCAACCAGTGAGGTGCAACATGAACCTAGACACATCGATCGGCAGCCTGCGCTCGTCATTCGCGCGGATGACCGAGCCCGTCCAGTCCAGAGTGACCAGCGACTGGTCGCGCTGGGTCAACGACGGCGCAGCGCGTGCGCAGGCAATGCTCGGGGCGATGCAGGCGTACCTGCGCGCCAAGGCCCCCATCGTGATGGATCTCTGGGAGCTGATCGCCGAGCAGACTCGGCGGGGCCGCGAGTGGATTCGCGGAATCGACTTCGGCGCCAAGACCGTTCAGGCGGTTGGAACGGCCGTGGTGCTCGGCACGCTCTATGTCGCCATCTGGGGTGCGGGTCCCAGCCTGGTCCCCCACGCCCCCGAGGTCGTTGCCGCCCGGGTCGCGCCAGTCGGCACGCTGACCCTGAACGACATGGCGGCGCCCAAGGTGGCGGAGCAGGCTCCGGCCACGGGCGCGGCCGCCTCATCCCTTTGAGCACGTAGGCTCACGAGCGGGGGGGCAGCGCCCCCCTCTTGGGACAGCCGGCCGCCTCGTTGGGAATCCCGGCCTCCGCCCCCAACCTCAGGGGAGAAATCGGGAGGATGACCCATGAGAAGACGCGACTTCCTCGGTGCCGTCGCCGCCGCGGCCGCACTGGCCCCCACCGCGTCCCTGGCGACACCAGGCCCCACACCGCCCCAGAGCAGGGGTCCCTTCTACCCTGATCGGCTGCCCCTGGACCGGGACAATGACCTGGTGCTGGTCGAGGGCCAGCCGGGGCCGGCCAAGGGCGAGATCACCGAGCTGACCGGTCGGGTGCTCAACAGCGCTGGAGAGCCGCTGGGCGGGGCCCTGGTGGAGATCTGGCAGTGCGACGCGAATGGGCGCTATCTTCACCGATTGGACACCGGGTCGCGCCCCCGGGACCCCGGCTTCCAGGGCTATGGGCGCTTCGAGACGGGCCGGGACGGGGGCTACCGCTTCCGCACCATCAAGCCTGTCCCGTACCCGGGGCGGGCACCCCACATCCACTTCGCGGTTCGAGCCCCGGGTCACCGGCCCCTGGTCACCCAGATGTACGTGGAGGGCGCCCCCGAGAATGCCGGGGACTGGCTGCTCAACGCCATCGAAGACCCCGGCGCCCGGGCCTCCCTGGTCGTTCCCTTCCACCCCTCACACACCCCCGTCGCCCTCTGGAGCGCCCGGTTCGACCTGGTGCTTCCAGCCGGTTGAGTCGCCCGGGTCGGGCTTAGACTCGTGGCGAGGGTGAATACCTGCCCCTGAGCCCGCGCGTCCCGTCACGCGACATGCCTGTGTCCCTTGGGCCCCGCGGCCGGTGAGCCCGAGGACCCTCCCCGGGCGAACCCGACCTCTACAAGCTCCCGGGGCCATCGCGCGGCAACCCACCGGAACCGACCGGAGGGCCTACCAGGGCCGGTACTGGAGCCCCGGGATGGCCTCCCGCTCGAACACCTCCGGCAGCTGACGTAGCAGCGCCTGAAGCTCCTCCAGGTCCATGTGCCGTCCATAGGAGGCCTTGGCCGCATCCATGGGAAGCTCTACCCAATAGCGCCCGGCGGCCGGCTCACAAAGGATCTGCAGCACATTGTCCTGGGGATCGATGATGCCCAGGTAGTCGTCGTCCGTCTGGAGGCGGGGCAGCAGCTGCTCACGGATGGCGCGGGCGCTCATCTCCAGGGCGCTGACCGAGGAGACGGATTCGCCGGTGCGGTCGAAGAGGTAGAAGACTCGGTAGTGCATCGTCAACCGTCGCTTGCTGCTGGGTCCAACGGGCGCTGCCGGGAGGGGTGGGCCCGCTGGACGGATCCGCCGCGTGCGCCCCGGCCGGTCCGCGGGTTTGCGGGGCGCCGGGTGATCTGGGATTATTCCC
>JBAPYD010000123.1:0-2290 GCA_049284555.1 Chromatiaceae bacterium
CCCATCGGCCCTGTCACCTTGTTGGTAAGTTGTCGTTCCCCAACGCAACGCCCTACAAGGAGGGACCGATGAGTGAGCTACGACGCAGGATGGTGGCGGATCTGCGCATCCGCAACTACGCCCAGGCGACCCAGGACATGTACATCCGGCGTGTGCAGGCGATGGCTAAACATCTGGGCCGGTGCCCGGCGGACCTGAACCGGGAGGAGGTGCGGGACTATCTGCGGCTGCTGAGTGAGCAGGGTGCATCCCGATCAACCTTCGCTCAGGTGGTGGGGGCCCTGCGGTTCCTGTACCGCATCACCTTGGACCGGCCGGAGATGGTGCCGGACCTTCCCTATCCCCGGGAGAAGAGGCGGCATCCGGTGGTTCTGAGCCCCGAGGAAGTCGTTCGCCTGCTGAACTCAATGCCCAACCTGAAGCACCGGACGGTGGCCGTGGTGCTCTACGGAGCCGGGCTCAGGATCAGCGAGGCCCTGGCGCTGGAGCTGCGCGACATTGATAGCGACCGGGGGGTGATCACCGTGCGCCATGGCAAGGGGGACCGGGACCGACAGGTGCCCCTTTCCGAGGTCCTTCTCGCCGCTCTGCGGACCTACTGGCGAGCCTACCATCCGGACCCCTTCCTCTTTCCCGGAAAGGATGGGAAGGCGCCCATGGGCAAAGGGACAATCCAGAAGGCCATCCGCACCGCCCGGGCTCGGGCGGGCCTCGCCAAGCCGGTGACGCCGCACGTGCTGAGGCACAGCTATGCCACACACTTGCTCGAGGCCGGTACGGATCTGCGGGTGATCCAGATCCTCCTGGGACACGGCTCCCTGAAGACCACGCAACGCTACCTCCATGTGGCCACGGAGCGTCTGCAGAGCACCGTCAGTCCCTTGGATCACCTGGCCTCGGACCTCGTCAAGACCGAGTAGGAGGTGCGGGGGCGACCCCGGCACGAGGTCGCCGAGATCTTCCATGAGTACCTGAGCTCCTTGCCTGCGGGCGTCGATGTCCCATGGAGCTGGGAGCAACGTGCGGTAGCCGACAGAATCCTGGCCTGCCGAACCGCGAGGTTGGGTGGCCACGTCGACGCGTGCGATGAATGCGGATACCAGCAGATCTCCTACAACTCGTGCCGTAACCGCCACTGCCCGAAGTGCCAGGGCAGCGCCCAGGCGACCTGGCTCGAAGCGCGCCAGGCCGACGTGTTGCCTGTGCCCTACGCCCACGTGGTCTTCACCCTGCCCCAGACCCTTGCCCCCCTCGCGCTGCAGAACCCCAAGGTCGTCTACGACCTCCTGCTCGGCACCGCGGCCCGGACCCTTCAGGAGATCGCCTCCAACCCTCGCCACCTCGGTGCTCGCCTCGGCTTCTTTGCCATCCTCCACACCTGGGGCCAGACCCTCGTTCATCATCCCCACGTGCACTGCGTGGTCCCCGCGGGCGGACTGGCCGAGGACGGATGCACCTGGAAGCCCTGCCGCCCCGGCTTCTTCCTACCCGTCCGTGTGCTCAGCCGTCTCTTCCGGGGCAAGTTCTTGGCAGGCCTCACCCAAGCGTTCCGGAACGGGCGGTTGGAGTTGCACGGCCGGCTCGTCCCCTACCAGAGACCGGCGGCGTTCAACCGCCTCCTCCACCAGGCACGGGGCGCCGAGTGGGTCGTTTACGCCAAGCCGCCCTTCGACGGCCCCGAGCACGTCCTGAACTATCTCGCCCGCTACACCCACCGCGTCGCGATCTCGAACCACCGGCTCCAACATGTCGACGACCAGGCCGTCACCTTCCGCTATAAAGACTACCGCGGCCATCGGGCCCGATCCCTGACCCTTCCTCTTGGGGAGTTCTCCCGCCGCTTCCTCCTCCACGTCCTGCCCAAGGGCTTCGTCCGGATCCGTTACTACGGCTTTCTGGCCAACGGTACCCGTGCCCGGCTTCTCTCCCGCTGCCGGGACGCGCTCGGTCACCCCGAGACGATCGCCGGGCCGGACACCCAGCACGCTGACGACGGTGAGCGGTCCCTCGGTCTCCTGCCCCGCGGCCTGCATCGGTGTCCCCATTGCAAGAAAGGCGTGCTCCGATGCGTCCAGCTCCTCGAGCGTCCGCCTCCCGGCCCGTGGTGTCGCCGTGCCGCAGCCTGAAGCCTGGCCTCCTGACCCGGGGTCCTTGGGCTCGCCCATGCCTGGGACAGCTTGGGGTTCGCCATATGGGCTCCGTCACCCTCCAAACCAGCCCTCGGCCCCCCTGACCCCCCGGATGCACGGCCCTCATCTCCCACCTCTGGGACCGCCTACCCCATGGCCGG
>JBAPYD010000124.1:0-2858 GCA_049284555.1 Chromatiaceae bacterium
GACCCGCAGGGCGAAGACGCGACCGGGCCCGAAGATGCCCTTGTAGCGCGTGCACGCCAGGGCATTGAGGTGCGCGTCGGGGGTCACGGCCAGCAGCCGTCCAAGCCCGGTGGTATCGAGATAGGTCTCCGCGTGCTCTGACAGGAGGTTGCCGTAATAGGCCCTGAGCCCGGCCATTCGGGCACGCCTGACGTTGTCCCACAGGCTGTCGCAGATGAGCACGGAGATCCCCTCGCGGTGGAGCGCCGCACCCAGGGCGCGCCCCAGGGGATTCGCGCCCTGGATGAGGAACCCGGTGGCCTCGGGCTCGGATGCCTTGAGTAGGCGCGCCAGGGGAGCGGCCGTCAGGCTCTGCAGCACCACGGTGCCGATGATGACCGCGAAGGCCAGCGGTACCAGCAGACCGGCCTGCTCGAAGCCCCGCTGCTCCAGGGCCAGGGCGAAGAGGGCGCTCACCGCCGCCGCCACGATACCGCGGGGGGCGATCCAAGCGAGCAGGCCGCGCTCGCCCCAGGACAGGCTCGACCCCCAGGTGCAATAGAGCACCTCGAGAGGCCGGGCGATGAGCTGGATCGCCAGGAAGACGCCCGCCACGCCCCAGCCAAGGGCCTGGAGCCCGGCCAGGTCCAGGCGCGCGGCCAGCAGGATGAACAGGACGGTGATGAGCAGGAGCGACAGGCTCTCCTTGAACTCCAGGATCTCATCGATGGGGACGCCCTTACGGTTGCCCAGGTAGATCCCCATGGCCGTGACGGCGAGCAATCCCGATTCCTCCGCCGTTGCATTGGCCGCGGCGAATGCGCCGAACACCACGGCCAGGGTCGTCGCGTTGTAGAGGTACATGGGGAGCCAGTCGCGCCTGAGGGCCTCGCCCAGGAGCCAGCCGGTGCCGAGTCCCGCGGCCAGGCCCACCGCGACCGTCTTCAGGAAGCTGAGCACCGTGGCGCCCAGGGCGTCCCCGGCGTGGCTGGTGACCAGGGCCTCGAGCACCAGCACCGCGAGCAGGGCACCGATGGGGTCGATGACGATCCCCTCCCAGCGCAGGATCCCGGCGACCCGGGCGGACGGGCGCACCGTGCGCAGCATTGGGACGATGACGGTGGGGCCCGTCACGACCATGATGGCACCGAACAGGGTCGCCAGCCCCCAGTCCAGGCCCGCGATGTAGCGCGCGGCCAGGGCGGCCACGGCCCAGGTCACCAGCACCCCGCCCGTGACGAAGCGCCGCACCACGCCCTCCAGCCCGCGGATCTCCGAGAAGCGCAGGGTCAGGCTGCCCTCGAAGAGGATCACCGCGACCGCCAGGGACACGAAGGGAAAGAGGAGGGGGCCCAGCAGGGCGTCCGGATCGAGCCAGCCGGCCACGGGGCCGATCAGGATGCCGGTCAGCAGCAGAAACAGGATGGCGGGCAGGCGCAGCCGCCAGGCGAGCCACTGACAGGCGGCGCCGAGCAGGGCGATCGCCGCGACGGCGAGGATGGTGTCGTGGCTCAAACGGACCTCCGGGATTCGATGATCGGGGCCGGGTCACGGGCCCGCCCCTGAGCGGCCAGCGCTCGGTGGGGATCCCGCGGCTTCACGGCGAATCCCGAGACTCGCGCGCCCCGGGATCCGAGCTGACCCAATGCCAGGACGGCATTTGATCAGTTGCTCCCTAGTTTCGGTAGAGCAGTCCTGAGCGGACCAGCCACTTCTCGGTCTCGACCGCGACCAGCACCAGCGAGGACAGCGCGAAACAGCCGATGAGCACCGGCAGCGGCAGGGGCTCGGTGTGGAAGACCGCGTTCAGGGCCGGCACGTAGATGACCAGCAGCTGAAGGATCACGGTGAGGGACACCGCGCCCAGCATGGGCAGGTTGCTGAGCAGCCCGATGCGGGCCAGGGAGGCGCGCTCGGCGCGGACCGCCAGGGAGTGGAACAGCTGGGAGACGGTCAGCACCGTGAACACCACCGTCTGCCAATAGGTCTCGCCGCGGCCCCAGGCCCAGGCCTGGGCGGCGATGGAGATCGCGCCCACGAACAGGCCCACCCAGAGGATATGCTGCCACATGCCATGGGCGAAGACGCTCTCCTGGGGCGGTCTGGGCGGGCGCTGCATGGTTCCGGGCTCCTCGGGCTCCGCGGTGAAGGCGAGCCCCGGCAGGCCGTCGGTGACCAGGTTGATCCAGAGGATGTGCACGGGGAGCAGCGGTACCGGTAGCCCCAGGAACGGCGCCAGGAAGAGCGTCCAGATCTCGCCGGAGTTGGAGCTCATGGTGTCCTTGATGAACTTGCGGATGTTGTCGAAGACCCGCCGCCCGGCGCGCACCGCCTGGACGATGGTGGCGAAATTGTCGTCCAGGAGCACCATGTCAGCCGCCTCCCGGGCGACGTCGGTGCCCTTGCCCCCCATGGCGACCCCGATGCCCGCGCGCTTCAGGGCGGGGGCGTCGTTGACCCCGTCACCCGTCATCGCCACGAACTCGCCCCGTTTCTGGAGGGCCTCGACGATGCGCGTCTTCTGCTCGGGGCTGACGCGGGCGTAGACGCGAATCAGCCCCACCTGGCGGAGGAAGGCCTCGGGCGAGAGCCCGGCGAGCTCCCGGCCCGTCATCACCTCGCCATCCTCCTCCAGGATGCCGAGGCGTCGGGCGATTGCGCGGGCCGTTCCGGGGTGATCGCCGGTGATCATCACCGGTGTGATGCCGGCGCCGCGGCAGTCGGCCACGGCCTTCGGCACCTCCGGGCGGGGCGGGTCGATGAGGCCCACCAGCCCGAGCAGGGTCAGATCCCGTTCGATCGACTCTGGCCCCAGCTCGTCGGGCAGGGACGGCATCCGGCGCTGGGCGAGGGCGAGCACCCGGTAGCCCTCCTCCGCC
>JBAPYD010000125.1:0-2182 GCA_049284555.1 Chromatiaceae bacterium
GAGGAGGCCCAGGTCCTGGCGGATGGTGCGCTCAATCCCCGGGCGCAGGACCTTGACCACCACCTCGGTCCCGTCCTTGAGCCGTCCGGTGTGCACTTGGGCGATGGAGGCGGAGGCGAGCGGCACCGGGTCGAAGGCGTCCAGCACCACGCCCACCGGCCGCCCCCAGGCCTTCTCGATCAGGGCCCTGGCCTGCTCCCCCGGAAAGGGAGGCACCCGATCCTGGAGCTTCGCGAGCTCCACGGCCAGGTCGTCCGGCAGCAGGTCTCGGCGGGTGGAGAGGATCTGGCCGAACTTGACGAAGATGGGCCCCAGGTCCTCCAGGGCCCGGCGCACCCGCACCGGATAGGGCGGCAGGTCCCGGCGCAGCCAGTACCAGGGGGTGATATAGGTGACCCAGCGCAGGGGGCGGAACAGGTGGGTGGCGAGGATGACCTCGTCGAGACCGTGGCGCAGCAGCACCCAGTTGATTCGAAACAGGCGCAGGGCCTGCCGGGGGCCGATCATGAACAAGCCGTCATGACCCCTTGCGCGGACCCGGTTCCTTGGCACGCTTTCCCTTCGGTTGGGGACTCGCCCCGCGCTTCGCCCGGGAGCCGGCTGGGGAGCCCGCACGGGCGAGCCGCTCCACCCGGGCCTCCAGGCGCTCCACGTCGTCCCTCAGGGCGTCGACCTGGGCGAGAAAGTCCGAGAGCTCGTAGCGGGTGGGCAGGAGCCGCGCCTCCTCCTCCAGGTACTCCTTGAGATCGGCGGTCAGCACGTCGGCACTGCGCCGCCCCCATTGGGCCAGCCCCCGCACACCCTGGCCCACCGGATGGGCGATGGGGTCCCCCACCAGGCGGGCGAGCTGCTCCTCCCAGTCGACATCGAGCCCCGCAAGGGCCTTGGCCAGGTCGTGGGCGATGGTGGAATCGCCCACGATCTCCACCGCCCCCTTGCTGATCTCCGCGTCCTTCTGCTCGGCGGTCATCATCCGCAGCAGGGCCAGGGGGGCGCCCCGGATCAGGCAATCCGGCGTCGCGTCATAGGCCCCGAAGACCTGCACCCGGTCCGGCCCCGGGACCAGGGTGAGCTGCGTCCCCAACCCCTGGATCTCGATCCCGATGATGCGCCCGTACAGCGGCGCGAGGCCCCGGGCGCCCTCGGGGTCCAGGGCCAGATAGCGGTTCAGCGCCGCCTCGATGGCCGACAGGACCGCGTTCGGGATCTGGATTCCCTCGGGCTCGAGCGGACCCTGCCCCGGGTCCTCGGGTGGGTCCCGATCCCAGTCCGATCCGCCGCTCACAGCTTGTACCCCCGATGGATGGCCACGATGCCGCCACTCAGATTGAAGTAGCCGCAGCGCTCGAATCCGGCCGCCTCCATCATGGACTTCAGGGTCTCCTGGTCCGGGTGCATCCGGATGGACTCCGCGAGATAGCGGTAGCTCTCCGCGTCCTTGGCGATCAGCTGACCGAGCCCGGGCAGCATCGAGAAGGAGTAGAGGTCGTAGAGACGACCGAGGGCCCGGCTGGTGGGGTGGGAGAACTCCAGGATGAGCGCCCGGCCACCGGGCCGCAGCACCCGGAGCATCTCGGCGAGGGCCCACTCCTTGTGGGTGACGTTGCGCAGCCCGAAGCCGATGGTGACGCAATCGAAGGCCTCCGAGGCGAACGGCAGGCGCTCGGCGTTGGCCAGGGAATAGCTCAGGTTACCCACGCGCCCCAGGTCCAGGAGGCGGTCGCGCCCCTGGGTGAGCATGGCCGCGTTGATGTCGGACATGACCACCAGCCCATCGGCCCCGACGATGCCGGCGAAGCGCTCCGCCAGGTCCCCGGTTCCGGAAGCCAGGTCCAGCACCCGCTGGCCCCGCCGCACCCCGGCCAGCGCCACCGCCTGGCGCTTCCAGAGCCGGTGGATGCCGAGCGACATCAGGTCGTTCATCAGGTCGTAGCGGGAGGCCACGGAGTCGAACACCTGGCGCACCCGCCCCGCCTTCTCCTCCACCGGCACCTCTTGGTAACCGAAGTGGGTCGTCTCTCGCTCCGACATGGCCTGGCCCCCGCTCAAGATGGGGCCGATTCTACACGAAGCCCGCCGGTCCCCGGCGATGCGCCGGACTGGCGGGGCTGCGCCGCCGGGCCGCGCGTCGGACCCTCAAGGGGAAATCGCGTCGTCCCATCCCCTTGCGGAGACGTCCGCG
>JBAPYD010000126.1:0-5024 GCA_049284555.1 Chromatiaceae bacterium
AAAGCAGGGCCACGTTGCGGATGTACCAGAGGGCCCCGAAGAAGCTCAGAAAGAAGAAGACCTCGGAGGCGATGAACCAGAACATTCCCTGGCGGAACGACCGGTCCACCTGGGCGTTGTACCGGTCCGCCATGCTCTCGCGGATCACATCGCCGAACCAGCCATAGAACATCACCATCAACAGCACCAGGCCGCCGACGATCATCCAGGCCCCGACGCCGACCCCGTTCATGGCGAGCGCGGTGCCCGCCAGCATGATCAGCACCGAGAGCATGGCCGTGATCGGCCAGGGGCTGGGGTCCGGGATGAAGTAGTCCTTCTGTCCGTGGGCGGCACTGCTCATGGGCGCGGTATCCTCTCTCTTGATGTGTAATTCGGTCGGCCCTCGGCGGGGCCTTATGGGTTGGCGGCCAGGGGCTGGGACTCCGGGACCCGCATGACGCTGTAGGACAGGGTCAGGGAGCCGATCTCCGGGGGCAGATCCGGCGACACGGTGAACAGCAGGGGCATGGTCCGGGTCTCGTTCCCCTCCAGTGTCTGGCGGGTGAAGCAGAAGCACTCCAGCTTGCTGAAGAAGGCCCCCGCCTGGAAGGGGGCGATGCTCGGCAGCGCCTGGCCGGTGATGGTGGCACCCGAGCGGTTCTCCGCGATGAAGTCCACCCGCCGGGTCTCTCCGGGATGCACCCGCACCTTGCGCTCCATCGGGGTGATCCGCCAGGGGAGATCCGGTTGGATGGTGGTATCCAGCTTCACCGTGACCCAGCGGGATTCATCCACGGCACCGGCGGCCTGGGGCGAACGGACCGCCGCCACCTTGGCCCGCTCCTCCAGGGACTGCGTGCCCGTGACCTCGCACAACAGCCCGTAGAGAGGCACCAGGGCGAAGCCGAACCCGAACATCCCGACCGCCAGCGCGGTCACCAGGAACAGGGTGCGGCGCCGTCCCCGCTGGGTCCCGCCGACGGTCGTCATTGCCCCGTGCCCATCGCCATCTGGAAGAGACCCTTCCAGAAGGGCACCGAGCTCAACGCCATGAACAGGGCAAAGGCCGCCAGCAGCCAGGCCGCGCGGACGTTCTTGCGCCTCCGCTCGGCGTCCCGGGAGAGATCATGCGGCTCGGATTCCATGGACCATTGACCCTCGCTTGACAGAGCGGCCGGGACCAAGGCCCCGGCCTCACCCCGGCCCTTCATCGGGCGACCGTCGCCAGGTTCGGCGGGGTGGTCCAGCTATGGAACGGGGGCGGCGAGGGCAGCTCCCACTCCAGCCCCCGGGCACCCTCCCACACCCGGGCCTCCGCCTGCTTACCCCGACGCACCGTGTCGATGATGATGTAGAGGAGCAACAGATGGCTCAGGCCGAAGACGAAGGCCCCGAGGGTGGAGACCACGTTGAACTCCGTGAACATCACGTTGTAGTCCGCGATACGCCGGGGCATGCCCGCCAGGCCGATGAAGTGCTGGGGGAAAAAGGTGACGTTGAAGCTGATGACGTTCACCCAGAAGAAGAGCTTAGCGAGCTTCTCGTTGTACATGTGCCCGGTCCACTTGGGCAGCCAGTAGAAGACCCCGGCGAACAGGCCGAAGACCGCCCCTGGCAGCAGCACGTAGTGGAAATGGGCGACCACGAACATGGAGTCGTGGTACTGCATGTCCGCGGGCACCACGGCGAGCATGATCCCGGTGAGTCCGCCGAAGGAGAACATGAGCAGGATGGCCACGGCGAACAGCATGGGGGTCTCGAAGGTCATGGAGCCCCGCCACATGGTCGCCATGTAGTTGAAGACCATGAGCCCCACCGGGATGGAGATGATGATGGTGCCGATCATGAAGTAGCTGACCGCCCCCAGGGACATCCCGATGGTGTACTGGTGATGGGCCCAGACCACCATGCCGATGACCATGATGGCGATCATGGCCCCGACCAGCGAGTTGTAGCCGAACAGGGGCTTACGGGCGAATGTCGGGATGATGGAGGCCAGCACGCCGAAGGAGGGCAGGATCAGGATGTAGACCTCGGGGTGCCCGAAGAACCAGAACAGGTGCTGGAAGAGCACCGGGTCGCCACCGCCCGCGGCATTGAAGAAGCTGGTGCCGAAGTGGCGGTCGAAGAGCAGCATGGTGACGCCGCCCGCCAGCACCGGGACCACCAGGATCAGCAGGAAGGCGGTGACCAGCCAGGTCCACACGAAGATGGGCATCTCCAGCATGCGCATGCCGGGGGCGCGCATGTTGAAGATGGTGACGATGATGTTGATGGACGCCAGCACCGAGGAGATCCCCAGCAGGTGGATGGCGAAGATGAGGAAGTCCATCGACATGCCCACCTGCAGGGACAGGGGCGGATAGAGGGTCCATCCGGTGTTGATCTGGGTTCCGCCGCCCGGGAAGAAGGGCACCACGAAGGACAGGATGAGCATGGTCGCCGCCGCCGGCAGGATCCAGAAGCTCAGGTTGTTCATGCGCGGCAGGGCCATGTCCGGCGCACCGATCATCAAGGGGATCATCCAGTTCGCCAGACCCGCGGCGGCCGGCATCACGGCCCCGAAGATCATGATCAGCGCGTGGTTGGTGACCAGGTTGTTGTAGAGATCCGGCTCCAGGAGCTGCAGCCCCGGCATGAAGAGCTCCATGCGGATCAGCATGGCGCTCGCCCCGCCCGCGAACAGCATGGTGAGCGCGAACACCAGGTACATGGTCCCGATGTCCTTGTGATTGGTGGAGAACAACCAGCGCTTCAGCCCCCGGGGCGGGCCGTGATGCTCATGCGCGTGGGCGTGCTCGTGGGGCTGGTCCAGGGTCGTGGTGGTCATGGCTCTCTACCTGTCGTGACGGGTGTTCTGCGGGGCGCGGCGCGCTGGCATGGCTGGGCTCATTTCACCGCCAGCGAGCGCGCGGCCTCGATGTCCCGGGGCTGCACCACGTCGCCGGTGTCGTTGCCCCAGGCGTTGCGCTCGTAGGTGATGATGGCGGCGAGCTCCAGGTTGCTCAGGCTGTTCCAGGCGACCATGGCGGTGCCGGGCTTGCCGTTGAGGACGATGTCCAGGTGCCCGGGGATGGGGCCGGTGGCGATCTTGCTGCCGGCGAGCGCCGGGAAGGCGGGGGGCAAGCCCTTGCCGTTGATCTGATGGCAGGCCCCGCACTTGGTGTTGTAGGCGGCCTGGCCCTTCTCCAGCAGCGCCTCCTTGTCCCAGGTCTTGTCCATGGACGCCTCGGCGGCCGAGGCCACCATGGCCTGCTTCTGCCCATCGATCCAGGTGTTGAAGCGGTCCTCGGAGACCGACTCCACCACGATCGGCATGCGCGAGTGCCAGGTCCCACAGAGCTCGGCGCACTGTCCGCGGAAGGTCCCCTCGCGGTTGAGGTCCACCCAGGTCTCGGTCACGTAGCCGGGGATGGCGTCCTTCTTGACCGCCAGCTCGGGCACCCAGAAGGCGTGGTTCACGTCCGCCGAGGTATGGAGGAAGCGCACCTTCTTGCCGACCGGCAGCACCAGGGGATTGTCCACGTCCCGCAGATAGTGCTCCCCCGCCTTGTCCGCGGGGGTCGCGCGGCTTTCGATGCGCACCGTCCGGGGCTTGCCGTCGATCTCCACCGCATGGTCCAGGTACTCGTACTCCCACCACCACTGGTGGCCCACCACCTTGACATCCAGCATGTCCTCGCCCTCCGGGACCTCCCAGACCTTCTCCAGGGTCTTCTGGGCGGAGTGGGCGATCGTGAGGTCAATGCCCAGGACGAGCACGGGGACGATCACCCAGGACCAATGGCCGAACCAGCTCTGGTGGAAGGTCTGGTCCGCCACGTAGCCCCGGCTCTTGCGGTGGTGGATCAACGAGTAGGTGACGAAGCCGAAGATGATCACCAGGAGCACCGTGGCGATGGTCGTGGTGAGCATGTGGATGTTGTAGATCTCCTGGGCCACCCCGGCAGCGGGCTCCGGGAAATTGAGCCCCAGCTCGGCCCGGGCGGCGCCGGCCCAGAAGGCCGCCCCCAAGGCGCAGAGGCCCGCGGAGATCACCCCGGCGGCTTCGGCCCGGCCGGCTTTGGATGGTTGCGTGCTTACGGCCATGTCCCCTCTCGTTGTACTTGTGGGGCGGGCGCGCCCGCCCCCGTGACCGCCAGCTCGGGCCGGCGTTGGAAGATTGCTGGGTCGACGCCCAGATGGCGGGTCAGGTCGGCGGCCAACGCCAACCGCTCCGCCTCCACAAGCGCCGCCCCCACCTGCACCCGCCTGCCGTGGGCGACGAGCCAGAGGCGGCTGGGATACCAGCCCCCGGGGTCAGTGCTCAGCACCACCCGCGACCAGTAGCGGGGGAGGCACTCCGTCTGCTCCAGCCTGCGACCCCCGCGCAGGACCCGCAGCTCCGGGCCATCGATCTCGATGACCTCCCGGCGGCTGGACGCCAGCGCGCTCAAATAGAGGCCCAGGCCCAGCACCAGCAGCTCCAGCCCGAAGAACGGCAGCACCAGCCAGGCCCCTTTAGCCACCCAGTAGAGGCTGAACAGGGCCATGCAGACCGCGAAGCCCAGGAAGACCCGCTTGGTCGTCCGCCAGTCGAGGGAGCGGTTGGGGCACAACGTGTAGCGCTGTGCCTCGCAATGCTGCTCGGTGAGCACCGACATGATCAGGACCCCCCGCCCAGGGCGTTGCGTTCAGTGTTCGACCGGACCGGTTCGAGGTCGGCCCCCAGGACCGTCCCGCGGCCGCGCTACCGGAGGGCACGGCCGGGCGGCGGGCCTCCAGCGGGGCGCCAAACCTATTAGTGGGCCCGTTGCTTCGGCCTGACGCGACTGGTCTCGCGAGGGAGAGCCATCCACGCCCAAGTCGGAGTCCCGCATTCAGGTCCCGGCCGGGAAGAGCCGCAGCGGCGGTCTAGATAGAACAAGCAGGCAGAAACCAATTACCGAGCTCGGAGAATGCGAAAAATCAATTCGAAAGGCAAGAAATATTGATCGATATCAGTTTCTAATGAAATTGTTCCATTTGCAGGATCGATGCGGGCATTCAACGATTTTTTGACC
>JBAPYD010000127.1:0-2748 GCA_049284555.1 Chromatiaceae bacterium
GGATATCGCGCAAGGAAAAGTCGTTCTCGCGTCGTACCGTGCCGGCATTCAACCGCGTTTGTAAGGCCGCATCCGCGCCGGAGACGATCAAAAGCCCCCCCGCTTTCGTCCAATCGCTGATGAGGCGCTGTGCCTGGCGCGTCAGGGGAATATCATCAATTATGATGAGCTTGATCGTCTCGGGAATGCCAGCAAGGGTAGCGCCCGGGAGTTCGAGGAGGTCCGCTCCGCCGCCCCGAAGTGCCCAGGCCCATTCATCAGCGGGATCACGGACACGCTCACGATCCGACACGATGGCGATCTGGGCCGGGGCGGCTTGAACCCATCCATGAAAGAGCGCCAGGACACCGAATGCCGCGGCGACGGCGCGACTGAATAATCTACCCGGCAGCATGGTTACGTATCCCTTCGGTGCGGCCATGGGAGGACCTGGCAGGTCCGCCCAGGAGGACGCGGGTGACGCGGGCGATCGCGGCGGGCGCCCAGAGCCCCAGACATGCGGACAGGGCCTTCACCACAGGGGCAGCAGCCACGGCACCAGCAGGACGCTCACCGCCATGACGATCAGGGTAAAGGGCAGTCCCACGCGGATGAAGTCGCCGAAACCGTAGTTGCCCGCCGTCGTCACCAGGGTATTGATGGGCGAGATCGGGGTCATGAAGGCGCTGGAGGCCCCGAGTGCGATGATCATCGCGAAGGGATAGGGGGAGGCCTGAAGCTCCTCGGCGACTGCCAGCGCGACCGGAATCAACAGGACGGCATTCGCGGTGTTGACGATGAAGAGTCCCAGCAGCACCGTGACCAGGAAGAGCAGGGCCAGGATGGCGTATGGACCGGCGCCGCCCACAACCGCCACCACCGCGTGGGCCGCCAGGTCCACCCCGCCTGTGCGGTCCAGGGCCAGGGCGAAGGGCAGCATACCGACGATCATGATCAGACCCTTCCATTGGATGGAGCGGTAGGCCTGTTCGAGATTGATGCAGCGAAAGAGCCCCATCAGCAGGCAGCCGATCAGCGCGGCCTGGACGTTCGGCACCAGGCCGGTGGCCATCAGGGTGACCACCACCGCCAGGGTGAAGACGGCGTAGGGCGCCTTGCGGGCGGCGGGCAGGACCTCGTCGTGCTCCCGCGGCAGGTTCAGGATCACCAGGTCCTGGGCAAGGTTCTGCAGTCCACGGATGGTCTTCCAACGCCCGGCCATCAGCAGGGTGTCCCCCACCTTCAGAATCTGCTCCCGCAGATAGCGCGGCTCCCGAACCTCGCGCCCCCGGCGCAGCCCCACCACCGACAGATCGGATTGAGCCAGCAACTCCGCCTCCGGGACCGTCTTGCCGACGAAGCGGGACTCGTACGGCAGCATCACCTCCACCAGACCCATCTGCTGGGAGCGATCCGCGAAATAGGTCCCCGTCCGGGGCAGGAGCTCCACGCCGTACTCCCGGGCGAGTGCCTCCGCGTCTACCTCGGGTCGATCCAGATCGATCAGCAGGATGTCCCCCGGCTCGAGCACCGTATCCGGGGTGCGCGGCAGAAGGCGCCGGGCACGCCCCCTCCCCCGCTCGATCAACAGGGTCTTGATCCCGGTCTGGGCCGGCAGGTCCAGCTCACCGAGGGGGCGACCCAGCAGGGGCGATCCGGCGCACACCCGCACCCGATACTCGCGCTCAGCGAGCTGGTAGCGCTCGACCAGGTGCTTGAGCTTCGGGCGCTCGGTCTGCCCTTCCCTCTGGGCGACTTCAGTAGGCAGCCAGCGCCGGGCGAACAGCATGTAGAGGGTTCCGATCAACAGGATGGGTAGGCCAAAGGGGGTAAAGTCGAAGAAATTGAAGCCCTCGGCCCCCGAGCGGACGACCTCGTAGTTGATGACCAGGTTGGGCGAGGTGGCCACCAGGGTCATCATGCCGCTGATGAGCGCCGCATAGGCCATGGGCATCATGAGCTGGCCCGGGGCGATCCGGGAGCGACTGGCAATGCGCAGGACCACGGGGATGAAGATGGCCACCACCCCGGTGGAGCTCATCACCGAGCCCAGAAACCCCACGGCCAGCATCAGAAGCGCCAGGAGACGCCACGGGCTTTGCCCGCCCCGGGTCACCAGCCAGTCCCCGATGGAGCGGGCCACGCCGGTGCGCGCCAGGGCCTCGCCGATGACGAACATGGCCCCGATCAGAACGACGTTGGGATTGGCGAACCCCGCGAGGGACTCCTCCACGGTGAGGACCCCGGTGAAGGGCAGCGCCACCATCATGATCAGGGCCACGGCATCCACCCGGGGCCGGTTCAGGGCGAACATCAGGATGGCCGCGCCCAGCAGCGACAGGACGATGAGCAGATCGGGGCTCATGCGCGGGGTCGAGTGCCTCCGGTGAAAGTCATGGTGCGCGAATTCGGAGCCTGCCAGCGAGGCCGGTGAGCGAGGACCCCGAGGCGCGCCTGGATCCCTGTCGGCCGGCTCCCGTCCGGACACGAGCCCGCAAGGCGTCTGGTAACGCCGGGGTCTGGCCGTGGCCATTGTTTCATAGTTCGTCGGCACAGGGTGTCCGAGCCCCGTTGCAGCGAGGTCAGCCAGACCAACGCCGCGGGAGCCGCGCTTGAGGGGACCGGGAAAGTCACCACCTTACCCCCGTGGAAATCCGACCCCGATGACCGAATCCCACACCGGTGGACGCCTTGCAAGCGCATCCTTCCGCCGACGAAGCGCCCGCACCCTCCCGCGCCGCGGGGCTGCGGCGGCGCTCGGACTTCGCC
>JBAPYD010000128.1:0-21545 GCA_049284555.1 Chromatiaceae bacterium
ATGGCGCGAAGACCTCCGGCCATTGCCGATCAATGGAACTGATCGCAAACGACCGCCGTCTTCGCCTGCTCCCAGGGACGGGTTTTTATAAAAATATTTAATTTGAATGCGTTATGAGAGGGCGGAAGCCCCAGGGCGTTCCGCCAATCCTCCATTACTGACCAGGAGTCCGCCTGGCCCCATGGATCAGGACCCAATGTCCAATACCCCCCGGAATCTCCTGTCAGACCTCCCCCAGCCCACTGAGGGAGAGGTCTTCGAGGATCTGCTGCGACGTGGCCGGGTACGCATCGAGCGGATCGTCAGCAGCCAGTTTCCCGAGCCCGTGCTCTACGACCAGCCGCAGGACGAATGGGTCCTGCTGCTGCAAGGCGAGGCGAGGCTCTGGGTCGCCGAGCGCGAGTTCGTCTTGACGAAGGGTGATTCGCTCTTCATCCCCGCGCGAACCCCCCACAGGGTCCTGTCCACGTCGGCGAATCCTCCCTGCGTCTGGGTCGCGGTCCACATGGAGCGTCCGGCTCGGGTGGCCTGACGTGGTTGGTGCGGCCGGGTGGCCGTCTGACGGGGCGTTCCAGGACGGGGATCCGCCGCCGAGAACGCCCGACGGCGCTTGCTCCGGGACCGCTCCCACTGCGGCAAGCCTCGCGCCGAAAGCAGGTCCTGATGCCGCCCCGCGGGGGTGGTGCCTTCAGGCGGCACTCTCCGTCCGCTGGACCTCCCAGTTGCACTGCCGAATCAGGGCCTCCACGTACCGGGCGAGATGGACGCCGTTTTCCAGCTTGAAGGGTTGCCCCCTGTCCCACCGCTCGGCGGCCTCGTCGGCCGCAAGCGGGAGCCCCTGGCGGCAGAGCTCCCAATGGGCTTGAGACTGATTGGTCGTCATGACTGCGTTCTCCAGATTGAGTGTCAGGGGACTGTTGGGTCCCCGAGATCACGCAGAGCAAGCGTTATGCCGTTCGTAGTCGCCCCGGACAGGTCAGTATCTTGTCGCTTTTTTGATACCATCTGTCGAGCTGCTCGCCGGCCTTCATGCAATATAAATAATAGCTTAAACGGAGCTTTTGTCAGCGGTTTCAGCTGATCTGTCATCTTTTTGCGACAAGCGGGCCCTCAGAACACCGTTCCGGGACTGTGTCACATTGTCGACATTCGCGTGGGAAGCCGCCCTGAACCTTACCTGGAGGTGTGGCCTCGGCGGGTCACCAGCGGCCCCCCATCGGGAGATAGGGGGGTGACGGTGTTCGGCAGATGGTCCCGGATCACCGTCGCCAGGGCGGCGATTGCGGCGGGACGGGGAAAGCTTCGCCGATAGACCAGGGAAACCCGACGATGGGCATTGGGCAGCGCCAGGGGCCGGGCGATGATGCCGCTATCGGTCATCCAGCTGCCACGGATGGCGAGCGCCGGCACAAGGGTACAGCCGAATCCGGCCCCCACGAGCTGGAGCAGGGTTTCCAGGCTCGCGGCGCGCAGGTCTGCCATTTCGCCCGTGGAGGGCCGCTCGGCGAGGCGGCACAGATCCATCACCTGATGGGTCAGGCAGTGGCCCTCGGCGAGCAGGAGGAGGTCGATGGACTCGAGATCCTCGGCCGTGATGGTGTCCTTGTCGTAGAGGTGGTGATCGCGCGGGTGCGCGAGCCAGAAGGGCTCGTCGAACAAGGGCAGGGCATCCAGCTCGGGCTCTTCGGTGGGCGTGGCGAGAAGGGCGCCGTCCAACTCGTGGCGGTGCAGGCGCCCCAAGAGGGTATCCGTCAGCTCTTCGGAGAGCGCCAGGTTGAGCTTCGGGTAGGCCCGCTTGAGGGGCACCAGGATCAGCGGCATCAGGTAGGGGCTGAGGGTAGGGATCGCGCCGATGCGTAGCGGGCCCGCCATCGGGTCCTGGTGGGCGCGCGCCACCTGCTCGATTGCGTTGGCCTGCTCCAGGGCCAGCCGGGCGTGGGTCAGGATGGACTCCCCGACCGGGGTGATCTCGACCGACCTGTTCGTGCGCTCGAAGATGGTGACTCCCAGCTCGTCCTCCAGCTTCTTGATCTGACCGCTGAGCGTCGGCTGGCTGACGAAGCAGCGCGAGGCGGCGCGCCCGAAGTGGCGGGTCTCGGCGACGGCGACGATATATTTGAGGTCACGAAGATTCACCGCTCCATGATAGCGTAGATCGATGTATCCCCGCCCGCTGGTCAGGTCCCGGGGCGGCAGCTTGCCGTTTCCGTGCCCCGTCCGCGGCCGTTGGTCGGGCGCCGGGTCCTGGGTGAGCGTCGAAACCGTCACCATGTTCGTCTAAGGTTGCGGAATGCTGTTCCCCTGTCCCTCGCAGCAAAAGGACGCCCCGTCATGAGTAAGCTCGAACGACTGAAGACCATGACCACCGTGGTCGCCGATACCGGCGACTTCGAGGCCATCGCCGAATACAAGCCCCGGGACGCGACCACCAACCCCTCCTTGATCTACAAGGCGGCCCAGATGCCCCAGTACCGGGAGTTGGTCGAGGACGCGGTCATCTACGGCAGCAAGCAGGGGGCGGGGAATGTGGAGTCCCTGACCCAATGGACCATGGACAAGCTGGCGGTGAACTTTGGGACCGAGATCCTCAAGATCGTCCCCGGTCGCGTCTCCACCGAGATCGACGCCCGGCTTTCCTTCGATACGGAGGCCACGATCCGTCGCGCGGAGGGCCTCGCCGAGCTCTATGAGGAGACGGGCGTGGATCCCGGCGCCCAGGTCCTGTTCAAGATCGCCTCCACCTGGGAGGGTGTGCGGGCGGCCGAGCGTCTGGAGGCGCAGGGCCTGCACTGCAACCTGACCCTCTTGTTCGGCTTCCCCCAGGCGGTCGCGGCCGCCGAGGCGGGGGTTACGCTCATCTCGCCCTTCGTGGGGCGCATCCTGGACTGGTACAAGAACAATCAGAACGTGGCCGGCTATCCGGCGGACGAGGACCCGGGCGTACTCTCGGTCACCCGCATCTACAACTACTTCAAACGGCACGGGTACAAGACGGTGGTCATGGGGGCGAGCTTCCGCAACTCGGAGGAGATCCTGGCGCTCGCTGGCTGCGACCTGCTCACCATTTCACCCGCACTCCTCGGGGAGCTGGCCGCGAGCGAGGGGGAGGTTCCCCGCAAGCTGGACCCGGAGCAGGCCCTGACCATGGACATCTCCAAGGTCAGCTATGACGAGCGGGGCTTCCGTTGGGAGCTGAACGAGGACGCCATGGCGACTGAGAAGCTGGCGGAGGGCATCCGACTGTTCGCCGCCGATACCCGCATGCTCGAGCAGTTTGTCCGCGAGGTATGCCGCAACTGCTGATCCCACGAAGCGCAGCTAGGCTCGAGGGCCCTCGTACCGGCAGGTACGGGGGCTCTTTCTTTCTGGGGGCGGCGGTCCTGGCGGCGCTTCTCGCGTACCGGGCCACCGCTCGCCCCAACGCCCTTTACGGACCATTGATCTCCGTCAAGGCCCAAGATATTGCGTGTCCTATACTATGAGACACAATATCTAGTGAGGGTCAGGGGGATCGATCATGGGCACAGCGCTTCACAACCTTGCCACCTTGCCTACCCGTATCCGCACGCGTGACGGGCGGGAGGTGCCCTTCGACTCGGCGCGGATTCAGTCCGCCATCCTGCGCGCCGGCCAGGCGAGCGGGGAGTTCGGGGAGCTGGAAGCGGGGTTGTTGTGTGCCCAGGTGGTCAAGGTCCTGGCCCATCGCTTCTGCGACGGCCGTCTGCCGGACGTGGAGGGCATCCAGGACGTGGTGGAGCAGACCCTGATTGCCGCCAACCACTTCGATACCGCCCGCTCCTATATCGTCTACCGGGAGCAGCACTCCCGCCTTCGCGACGAGCGTCGCACCCTGGTCGACGTGGCGGCCTCCGTGGACGAGTACCTGGATCGCTCGGACTGGCGGGTCGCCGCCAATGCCAACCAGGGCTACTCCCTCGGCGGACTCATCCTCAACACCTCCGGCAAGATGATCGCCAACTACTGGCTGTCCCACGTCTACCCGCCGGAGGTGGGCCAGGCCCACCGGGATGGGGCGATCCACATCCATGACCTGGACATGCTCTCGGGCTATTGCGCGGGCTGGTCCCTGCGGACCCTACTCGCGGAGGGGCTCAACGGGGTGCCCGGCCGTGTCGAGGCGGGACCGCCCCGGCATCTGTCCTCCGCGGTGGGGCAGATCGTCAACTTCCTGGGGACCTTGCAGAACGAATGGGCGGGGGCCCAGGCCTTCTCCAGCTTCGATACCTATATGGCGCCTTTCGTGCGCAAGGACGGGCTCGCCTACGAGCAGGTGCGCCAGTACATCCAGGAGCTGATCTACAACCTGAACGTGCCTTCCCGCTGGGGCACCCAGACGCCCTTCACCAACCTGACCTTCGACTGGGTCTGTCCCGAGGATCTGAGGACCCAGGTGCCGGTGATCGCGGGCGAGGAGCAGCCCTTCACCTATGGCGAGCTGCAGGCGGAGATGGACCTGATCAATCGCGCCTACATCGAGGTGATGAGCCAGGGGGATGCCAAGGGGCGAATCTTCACCTTCCCCATCCCCACCTATAACATCACGCCGGACTTTCCCTGGGAGGGGGAGAACGCGGACCGGCTCTTCGCCATGACCGCCAAGTACGGGCTCCCGTACTTCCAGAACTTCATCAATTCCGAGCTCTCGCCCAACATGGTCCGCTCCATGTGCTGTCGCCTCCAGCTCGACCTGCGGGAGCTGCTCAAGCGTGGCAACGGGCTCTTCGGCTCCGCCGAGCAGACCGGATCCCTGGGGGTGGTCACGATCAACTGCGCGCGTCTCGGCTTCACGCATCGAGGCGACGAGCGAGGGCTGCTGAAGCAGCTCGACCGGCTCTTGGGTCTGGCCCGCAACAGCCTGGAGATCAAGCGCAAGGTCATCCAGCGCCACCTGGACGCCGGTCTATTCCCTTACACCAAGCGGTATCTCGGGACCTTGCGGAATCACTTCTCCACCATCGGCGTCAACGGGCTCAACGAGATGATCCGCAACTTCACGGCTGACCGCGAGGATGTCAGCACCGAGGCCGGGCAGGCCCTGGCCTGCCGGGTCCTCGACCACGTGCGGGAGCGGATGCGGGAGTTTCAGGAGTCGACGGGGCACCTGTACAACCTGGAGGCGACCCCCGCGGAGGGCACCACCTACCGCTTCGCCCGAGAGGATCAGAAGCGCTTCCCGGGTATCCTGCAGGCGGGGGTCCCCGATGCCCCCTACTACACCAACAGCTCTCAGCTGCCCGCGGGCTACACGGACGATCCCTTCGAGGCCCTGGCCATGCAGGAGACGCTGCAGTCCAAGTACACGGGGGGGACGGTCCTCCATCTTTATATGAACGAGCAGATCTCCAGCGTGGAGGCCTGCAAGCGCCTGGTGCGCCGGGCCCTCACGAGCTTCCGCGTGCCCTACATCACCGTCACCCCGGTCTTCTCGATCTGTCCGCGGCACGGCTACCTCGCCGGCGAGCACGAGTTCTGCCCGGTCTGCGACCAGGAGCTGTTGGCCCGCAAGCAGGCGACAGCCGCGTCCGCAAATGGGCGCGAATGAACGCCCTTCGCCCACAGCAACGGGACAGTCTCCTTGCGCCGATTCAACCCGGCACTTCGTAGACCGCAATCGCAACAACCAGGGGGGAGTCCTCTATGTCACAACACGTTGAGCTGAAGGCGGAAGAGCGCACCCGGTGTGAGGTCTGGACCCGGGTCATGGGCTATCACCGTCCCGTATCCGCCTTCAACGCGGGCAAGCGCTCGGAGCACCGTGACCGGCTCTATTTCAGCGAGTCTCCTCAGGGGCGTGTCACCATCGATCCGTCCCGGTGTGCCGCGGCCTGAGAAACGAGATGCAGGCGGAGGGACGGCTGCGGGTGGGCGGCCTCACGCCGATCACCACCGTGGATTACCCCGGTGAGCTGGCGGCGGTCGTCTTCTGCCAGGGCTGTCCCTGGCGTTGCTCCTATTGCCACAACGGGCATCTCGTTCCGGCCCGTGGCGGCGAGATGATCCCCTGGGCTGCCGTTCTGTCGTTTCTCGAGACCCGCCGGGGTCTTTTGGATGCGGTGGTCTTCAGCGGTGGGGAGCCCACCCTCCAGTCCGGGCTCGCAAGGGCCATGGGGGCGGTGCGCGACCTGGGCTTCAAGGTCGGGTTGCACACCGCCGGCCCCTATCCGGATCGGCTGGCACGCGTCCTTCCTCTGGTGGATTGGGTGGGGTTGGATATCAAGGCCCTGCCGGAGCATTACCCCGAGATTACGGGGGTGGCGAGCTCCGGCGTACGGGCCTGGAGAAGTCTGCGGCTACTGCTCGACGCGGGGGTGGCCCATGAGGTCCGCACGACCCCCCTCCCGGGTCGCGACGGGCCAGCGCATCTCGCACCCCTCGCCAGTCGCCTCACCGAGATCGGGGTGGCAAGCCACCGGATTCAGACCTGCCGGACCGCGAATATGCTCGACCCGATCCGCGCCTCGAGCCCACAGGCTGGTTTCTGCGGCCCGGAAGTCGGCGCCTTCGCCGGGGCGAGTCCGGGGCGGCGCCGAGATCCAGGGCCGCTGGCCCTGCCGGGGGCCGCGTCGGCCTGAGGTCAGGGATGGTGGGCGATGGGCTTGTCGGTGAAGAGATAGTCCTTCAGCTCCTTGTCGAAGGTGGGGTCCTGGCGCCGGATCCATTCCAGCACCATGGCCGCGTGCTCTTTCTCCTCGTCCCGATTGTGGGCCAGGATGGCCTTGAGCTCCGGGTCTTTGCAGGCATCGACCCGCTGGTTGTACCAGTCCACCGCCTCCAACTCCTCCATGAGGGAAACGATGGCCCGGTGCATTTCTCGGGTCTGGTCGGAGATCTCGCCGACGGGTTCGTGATATCCCTCGTTCGCCATGGGGCCTCCCGCTTGGATTCCAGTGAATGCAAAGGCCGCATTGTCGATGCCAGGGGCGACTCAAGCAACGCCAAGCGGTGGCCGGGGCGGGGACAGCGGGCAAAAAAAAAGCGCGACGGGGAGTCGCGCTTCAAAGTAACCACCAAAGGAGGATGGAGGAGTGCACTGAAGCAGTGAGCTTCAGTACATCAACAGTTTCTAAAATACTGGACGAGCTGTCAACCCCGAATCTCGATTAGCGGGTCGATGGGAGTGCCCGGCGCCGGTCCCGGGACAACCGCCCTCCTCGTCGAACGGTTGATTTCCCCGGGCTTCGACGACACTTTGAGGGGAAATCGAGCGACGGAGTCCTCCTCTGATGTCGACCGAGCTGGCGACCCTGGGCGGTGGTTGTTTCTGGTGTCTCGATGCGGCCTATCGGGGCCTGAAGGGCGTTTTGTCCGTCGTGTCCGGCTACGCGGGTGGCGCGGCACCCAGCCCGAGCTACCGGGAGGTTTGCAGCGGGACCACCGGCCATGCCGAGGTGCTCAGGATCAGCTTCGACCCGGCGGTCATCGATTACGAGTCCCTGTTGCGGGTCTTCTTCTCCCTTCACGACCCCACGACGCTGAACCGCCAGGGGGCCGATGTGGGCCCCCAGTACCGCTCCGTCATCTTCCACCACTCCGATACCCAACGGGATACGGCGCAACGCCTGATCGCTCAGCTGACCGCCGAGGGCCAGTGGTCCGATCCCATCGTGACGGAGCTGGCGCCGGTGCCAGACTTCTACCCCGCCGAGGAGTACCACCAGGACTACTTTCGTCAAAACCCGTACCAGGGCTACTGCCAGGTGGTGATTGCCCCCAAGCTCGCGAAGGTCCGCGAACGGCATCGGGGCCTCATGGTGTAGCGGGGCTGGCCGTCGAGCGCACCCAACATGTAACAAGATGTAACGGCGGATATATTAGGTCTTGCTAATTTAGCAAACGCTTATATAATGTCACCTAACTTAAGCGCAAGACATTTTTATAGGAGCAGTAACTATGGGTATTCTTGGTGTTCTTGCCTCCGTGGCGATGCTGGTTGGTGGCGTGCAGACCACGATGGTGCTTTCTGAGGGCGATCGTCTCGCCGCCGAGGAGTCCACGTCTCCGGTGGTGGAAGTTCAGGCGATCCAGACCGACGCCGGCGTTTCCGCCCCCATCGAGCTCTGAGCCTCCTTCGAGGCCTCATCAGAGGGCCCCAGTGTCGCAAGGCACTGGGGCTTTTTCTTTATCTGGCGGAGCACGAGACGGGGGTTGCCCTGGTCGAATCGGTGGTCCACAGACTGTTGCGGTATCCTGTCGCCAGGACCATCGAACCCTTGGGGTCTGCAAGTGACCCGCATCCGCCATGCCGAGCCCCGAAGAGACCATTCGCTTCACCGTCTCCCTACCGCGTTCACTCCTGGATGAGCTGGATCGACGCCTGGTTCATGAGGGCTATGCCTCGCGCTCGGAGCTGGTGAGGGATCTCATACGCGAGCGGCTTGTCCAGGAGGCCTGGGAGGCAGGCGATCAGGAGGTGGCAGGGGTCCTGACCATCGTGTACGACCACCACCAGCGGGAGCTGACCCAGCATATCCTGGACATCCAGCACCGCCAATTCGTCCACGTGGTGGCCACCACCCATGTCCACATGGATCACAGCAACTGCCTGGAAACCATCATCATCCGGGGCAGACCCCAAGAGATCGAGCGGCTCAGCCTGGAGATCGGCGGGCTCAGGGGCGTGCGTTTCTCGGACCTGACGCGGGCCTCCCGGCTAGGACACTGAGTTGCCCGGGCGCGCCTCAAGATGGATCTTGGCGGTCGTGGGTCTGGGGATCGCGGGGGTGGCCGCATCGCTGGTGCTGATAGGAGACCCCTGGCGGTTCCCGCTCGCCCTGTTCTTGGTGCTCGTTCTCGCGTCCCTTTACGGGCTTCATGTCAGTCGTGATGTGACGACCCGTCTGCGCATCCAGCAGGAGTTGGACGAGAGCCGGGGGAATCTCCAGAGCCTGGTTCAGGATAACCGCACGGGCATCCTGGTCCTTGACGCCCAGGGTCGGGTCCAGTTCGCCAACACCGCCGCCGAGCGCCTGCTCGCCCGTGGTGAGCAAGGTCTGGTGGGCACCGACTTCCCTTTGTCCGCCGCAGCTGGCGGAATCGCTGCCCCCGGCGGCGAGCTGCGAATCACCCGGCACGACGGTAGACCAGGCACCGCCGCCGTTGCGGTCACCGAGACCCGCTGGAAGGGCGCCCTCGCCAGTCTCGTCATGCTGCACGACATCACGGAGCGCAAGGCGACGGAAGAGCGCATGCAGCAGCTCGCCTTCCAGGATGGGCTGACGGGCCTGCCCAATCGGGAGCTGTTCTCGGATCGCCTCGAGCAGGCCATAGCGCGGGCCCGGCGGGAGGGCAAGGGCCTGGCCCTGCTGTTCATGGACCTGGACGGCTTCAAGGATGTCAACGACACCCTGGGGCACGGGGCCGGGGATCTCCTTCTGCGCCTGACCGCCGAGCGCCTGCGTGCCCTGCCGCGGGCCTCGGACACCGTCGCGCGCATGGGAGGCGACGAGTTCACCGGCATCTTCTACGACGTGCGGGATCCCGAGGCAGCGGACGCCTTGGGGCGGCGCGTGTTGGCGGCGTTCGAGGAGCCCTTCGAGCTCGAGGGGGTCGCTCACACCGTGACCCCGAGCGTCGGCATCAGCCTTTACCCCTCCTCGGCGACGGACGCCGACGTCCTGCTGCGCCAGGCCGACTCCGCGATGTACGAGGTCAAGCGTTGGGGGGGGAACGCCTATCGACTCTACAGTCCCCGGATCACCCTGGTCCGCAGCTCACGGCTGGCCCTGGAGAAGGAGCTGAGAACCGCGCTGGAGGCCGGCGACCTCGCACTCTTCTACCAGCCCCAGGTGGAGCTGAGCACCGGGCGCTGGGTGGGTTGTGAGACCCTGCTGCGCTGGAGCCATCCGGATCGTGGGCTCTTGCTGCCCTCCGGGTTCCTGCCCCTGCTGGAGAGTACGGGCCTGATCCTGGACGTGGGAGCCTGGGTAGTGGATCAGGCCTGCCGTCAGGCGCGGGAATGGCAGCAGCTGGAGGTGGAGCCGCCCACGGTGTCGGTCAACATCTCGCCGATTCAGGTCGAGCGCAGCGACATCCATGCGATGGTGTCGCAGGCCCTGACCCGCCATCACGTCGACCCCGGATCGATCGTCCTGGAGATCGCGGAGACCACCCTCTTCTCCCGCATGGATCAGGCCCGCGACTTGATCAAGCGGCTGACGGGCCTGGGGGTCCAGGTCCACATCGACAATTTCGGCATCGGCTTCGCCCCTCTCGCCATGATCAAGCGGCTTCCGGTTGGGGCCGTCAAGCTGGACCGGGCCTTCGTGACGGGGTTGGGGATCGATTCGTCGGACGAGGCCTTGGTGCGCGCCACCCTGACCATGGTCCAGGGCCTCGGAAAGTGGCTCATCGCCGAGGGGGTGGAGACCGCCGACCAGCTCGAAACCCTGCGGGGTCTGGGGTGTGATCGGGCCCAGGGCTTCCTGATCGGCCGGCCGATGCCCCCCGGGGACCTCAAGACCTGGCGCCAGAAGCGCGACCCGGCACCGGACACCGCCTGAGGCCGGGATCACGGCGAGCAACAACGGGGTGCCCCGCGGCCTTTATCCCAGCGCTCCCCCGGGGCAGAATGGGGGAGCAGCGAACCGTCCCCCCATGCGTCCATCCCAGCTCCCTCCGCCCCGGATTCGGTTGATCACCCTTGACCTGGACGACACGGTCTGGCCCTGTGCCCCCGTGATCCAGGCCGCGGAGCTGGCGCTCTTGGAGTGGCTGGGCAGCCGTGCCCCGCGCCTCCTGGAGGTCCATGACCAGGACAGCCTGCGCGAGCACCGGCGTCGACTGATGCGCGAGCGTCCCGAGATCGCCCATGACGTGACCGAGGTGCGCCGGCTGTCACTCGCCGGGGTGCTGACCCAGGTCGGCTTGGCCGCGGAGCGGGCAGAGTCCCTGGCCCGGGAGGGGCTGACCGTCTTCCTGGACCACCGCAATCGCATCGAGCCCTACGCGGATTCGGTTCCCGCCCTGCGGCGGCTCGCCGGGCGCTTTGAGCTCGTCTCGATCACCAACGGCAACTCGGACCCGGAGCTCACGCCCCTGAAGGGCATCTTTCGGCATCGGGTCAACGCGGCCGAGGCGGGTGCCTCCAAGCCCGACCCGGCGGTCTTCGAGCGGGCACTGGCGCTGGGGGGCTGCACCCCGGAGCAGTCGCTGCACGTGGGGGACGAGCCCTATCTCGACGTCCAGGCCGCTCGCGGACTGGGAATCCCTGCCGTCTGGGTCAACCGCTACGGTCGCTCCTGGCCCGAGGACCTGTCGCCACCGACGATGACCGTCACCGACCTGCACCAGCTCGCGGACTGGCTGGAGGCCCGACCAACCTGGTCCGCAACTGGAATGGGAGTGTCTGATGGAGTTTGAGGTGACCGCGAGCCAGGGCCGGGCGCGGCGAGGTCGCCTGACCTTTGGGCGCGGTCGCGTCGAGACCCCCGCCTTCATGCCGGTCGGGACCTATGGCACCGTGAAGGCCATGACCCCGGAGGAGCTCCGGGAGGTCGGGGCCCAGATGATCCTGGGCAACACCTTTCACCTGATGCTGAGGCCCGGGACCGAGGTCATCCGCCGCTGCGGGGATCTGCACCGGTTCATGCACTGGGACGGGCCCATCCTCACGGACTCCGGCGGGTTCCAGGTATTCAGCCTGGGTGAGCTGCGCAAGATCACGGAGGAGGGGGTGCGCTTCCGCTCACCGGTGGACGGCAGCCCCGTCTTTCTGAGCCCGGAGATCTCCATGGAGGTCCAGCGGGTGCTGGGCTCGGATGTCGTCATGATCTTCGACGAGTGCACCCCCTATCCGGCGGACCTGGAGACCGCGAGGGTCTCCATGGAGCTTTCCCTGCGCTGGGCCGCCCGCTCGCGGGACGCCCATGGGGGCAATTCGGCCGCCCTCTTCGGCATCGTTCAGGGGGGGATGCACGAGGGGTTGCGGGAGCGCTCCCTCCGGGGCCTCGTGGACATCGGGTTTGACGGCTATGCGGTGGGGGGGCTTTCGGTGGGGGAGCCCGAGTCAGACCGGCTGCGCGTCCTGGATTTCCTCTCCGACCGGCTGCCCGCCGAGCGGCCCCGTTACCTCATGGGGGTGGGAACCCCGGAGGACATCGTCGCCGCGGTCTGTCGGGGCATCGACCTCTTCGACTGCGTCATGCCTACCCGGCACGCCCGCAACGGCTGGCTCTTCACCCACGGGGGCACGGTCAAGATCCGCAACGCGGTCCACCGCACCGACGAGGGTCCGCTGGACCCCCTGTGCGACTGCTACACCTGCCGCAACTACAGCCGGGCCTACCTCCACCACCTCGACAGGTGCCACGAGATCCTGGGCTCCCGGCTCAACACCCTGCACAATCTGCACTTCTACCAGTCCCTGATGCGGGGACTGCGGGAGGCCATCGAGACGGGTGCCCTGAGCTCCCACCTGGCGCGCCTGGGCAGTTTGCGAGAACCGGTCTAACTTCTCGCCGGCTGTGCCATAATTAGCGGCTGTTTCTTCCAGGCGGGGTGTGACTGGCCTGCCCCGCCCGTTCAACGCTAGGGGACCCCTATGAGCTTCTTCATTTCTGACGCCCTCGCCGAGGCGCCGGCGGGGGGCGCCGCCGCTGATCCGCTGATCAGCCTGCTGCCGCTGGTCCTGTTCGCGGTCGTGTTCTACTTCCTCCTGATCCGGCCCCAGTCCAAGCGGCAGAAGGAGCACAAGCGCATGGTCGAAGCCCTCGCCAAGGGCGACGAGGTGGTCACCGTGGGTGGCGTCGCCGGGCGCATCACCGATATGGGCGATAACTTCATCGCCGTGGAGGTCGCGGACGGGGTTCAGATCAAGGTCCGTCGGTCCGCCGTGGAATCCGTGATGCCCAAGGGATCACTGAAGGACCTCTAGCCGAATCCGACAGACCCGGGGCCTGCGGGAAAATCCCTCGGGGGACGCGGTCCCGCGGGCGGGCCTAGCGTCCCCGTCAGTCTTCAAATGCGACCCTCGGCCATCTCGGCCAAGCGATTGGAACCGCCATGAACCAGTATCCACTGTGGAAGAATCTCCTGATCCTGGCCGTGATCCTGGTGGGGCTCCTGCTCGCCCTGCCCAACGTCTTCTCTCAGGACCCATCCATTGAGATAACCGCCAACCGCGGGGCTCAGGTCACGGAATCCAGTGTCGGGGATGTCCGGTCCGCGCTGGAGAACGACCAAGTTCCCTTCAAGCGCATCGATGTGCTCGAAGGGGGCAAGCTCCTCGTGCGTTTCGCGACCTCCGGCGAGCAGCTGCGCGGCCAGGAGGCGATCGAGGGCACCCTGTCCGATCGCTACCGCAGCGCCCTGACCCTGTCGGTGGACCTGCCCGGCTGGGTACGCGCCCTGGGCCTCAACCCCATGGCCTTGGGCCTGGACCTGCGCGGCGGGATCCACGTGGTGATCGACGTGGATATGGAGTCCGCGTTGGACCAGGCCCTGGAGCGCTATGTGGGCGATATCCGCACGCAGCTGAGGGACGCCAAGGTGCGGTATCTCGGGGTCACCCGGGAGAGGGGTCGAATCGTCGTCAAGTTCGCGGACGCGGAGAGTCAGGAAGCGGGCGGGAAGGTCCTTCGGCGTGAGTTTTCGGACCTCAACGTGGACAGCCCCGAAGAAGCGGGCGAGTTCTTGCTCGTCGCCACCCTGCCGCCGGCACAGCAGGAGCAGATCAAGGATTTCGCCCTTCAGCAGAACGTCACAACCCTGCGCAATCGGGTCAACGCCTTGGGTGTGGCGGAGCCGAATATCTCTCGCCAAGGGGAGCGGCGCATCGTCGTCCAGCTCCCCGGGGCCCAGGACCCCGGCCGGCTCAAGGAGATACTGGGGGCCACGGCCACCCTGGAATACCGGCTGGTGGACACGGAGCACAGCGTGGCCGATGCGGAGTCGGGGCGGGTGCCGGTGGGCAGCCGGCTCTACAACGACCGCGACGGTCGCCCCGTACTGCTCAGCCGTCGTGTCATCGTGACCGGTGACCAGATCACGGACGCCGCCGCCGGCTTCGACCAGCAGAGTGGAACCCCGGCGGTCTTCGTGAACCTGGACGGCTCGGGGGCGAGGCGCATGCGCGATGTGACCACCGACAACGTCGGCAAGCCCATGGCCGTGGTCTTCATCGAGAACCGCACCACCACGACGCAGGTGGACGGCGAGCCGGTGAAGCGCACCGAGAAGGTGGAGGAGGTGATCAGCGTCGCCACGATCCGGGAGCCCTTCGGCCGGCGCTTCCAGACCACCGGCCTCGACAGCTCCGAGGAGGCCCACAACCTGGCCCTGCTGCTGCGGGCCGGGGCGCTTGCCGCCCCCATCCAGATCGTGGAGGAGCGCACGATCGGCCCCAGCCTGGGGCAGGACAACATCGATCAGGGCTTCCTGTCCGTGATGGTAGGGTTGGCGTTGGTGATGGTGTTCATGGCCGTCTATTACCGGGTCTTTGGCCTGATCGCGAATCTGGCCCTGGTGGCCAATCTGATCCTGATCGTCGCCATCATGTCGCTGCTCGGCGCCACCCTCACGATGCCCGGCATCGCGGGCATCGTGCTGACCGTGGGTATGGCCGTGGACGCGAACGTGCTGATCTTCGAGCGGATCCGCGAGGAGATCCGGGTCGGCAGCTCGCCCCAGGCGAGTATCGCCGCCGGCTACGACAAGGCCCTCTCGACCATCGTGGACGCAAACATCACCACCCTTATCGCGGCGGTGGTGCTCTTCAGCTTCGGGACCGGACCCATCAAGGGTTTCGCCGTGACCCTCTCCATCGGGATCGTCACCTCCATGTTCACCGCCATCATCGGCTCCCGGGCCATGATCAACCTGATCTACGGTGGCCGGCGTCTCAACCAACTGGCCATCTGAGGGAGAAAGCCCATGGCACAGCTTCAGATCATCAAGGAGCTCCATATCGACTATATGGCCTGGCGCCGTGCCACGGCCATTGGCTCCGCCGTGGTCCTCCTGCTCTTCCTGGCGTCCATGGTCCTGCGGGGTTTCAACCTCGGGCTGGACTTCACCGGCGGAACCGTGGTCGAGGTGGGGTACGAGAACCCGACGGACCTGGGTCCCGTCACCCAGGCCCTGACCGAGGCGGGTTTCAGTGGAGCCACGGTGCAGCACTTCGGCTCCCGCAAGGACGTCATGATCCGGCTCGCCCCCCAAGGGGACGAGGAGGCGAGCGCCGAGATCAGCGATCGAGTCTTTGCCGCCCTGAGCGCAGCCGCGGACGGTCAGGTGGAGCTGCGGCGGGTGGAGTTCGTGGGGCCCCAGGTCGGCGAGGAGCTTCGGGAGCAGGGGGGGTTGGCGGTCCTATTCGCGCTGATCGGGGTGCTGATCTATGTGGCGGTGCGTTTCGAGTGGCGCTTCGCCGTGGGGGCCGTGGCCGCCTTGATCCATGATGTCATCGTCACCGTCGGCGTCTTCTCCATCTTGCAGATCCCGTTTGATCTCACCGTGCTGGCCGCGGTGCTGGCGGTCATCGGCTACTCCCTGAACGACACCATCGTCATCTTCGACCGGGTGCGCGAGAACTTCCGGCGCATCCGCAAGGGAACCGTGCTGGAGATCGTCAACAGGTCCATCAACGAGACCATGTCCCGTACCATCATCACCTCCGGTACCACCCTCATGGTCGTATTGGCCCTGTTCTTCCTCGGTGGCGAGATCATCAAGGGATTCTCCCTGGCCCTGATCCTGGGCATCGGAACAGGGACTTACTCCACCATCTACATCGCGACCGCCATCGCCATCTGGCTTGGTGTCAGCAAGGCGGATCTGATTCCCGTCCCGAAGGAGGGGGCCGAGGTGGACGCCCGGCCCTAAGGTCGGAAAAGGGGGCGGCGTGGCTCTGGGTCGCCCCCTCGCGCTCGCCTTCCTGGTTGCGACCCTGGCTCTGCTGCCGGTTGCCTGCGGCAGCCGGCAGTCCCCGGCCCTCGAGATCACCGGTCCCACCATGGGGACCTATTACGCCGTCAAGGTCCCGAGGCCCCCCGAGGGCCTGGATGCCGAGACCCTGCGGAGCGGGATCGATGGGGTCCTGCGGGCGGTCAACCGGGAGATCTCCACCTACGACCCCGAGTCCGAGCTCTCCCGCCTCAACGCCAACCCCAGCACGGATTGGATCCCGGTCTCCGCCAATCTGCTCGGGGTCCTCGCGGAGGGTCTGCGGATCAGCGCCCTCTCGGGCGGCGCCTTCGACATCACCGTGGGTCCCCTGGTGAACCTCTGGGGCTTCGGCCCGGAGGTCCAGGCCGATGCGGTCCCGTCGCCCGAGGCGATCCACTCAGCCCTGGCCCGGGTCGGCTATGGCAAGATCGAGCTGCGCCCCACGCCACCTGCCCTGCGCAAGGCGCGCGGCGACCTCTACATCGATCTGTCCGCCCTCGGCGAGGGCTATGGCGCCGACCGTGTGGCGGCCTATCTGGAGTCCCTGGGGCTCACGGATTACATGGTCGCGGTGGCCGGCACCATCCGGGTGCGGGGCCGCAACGCCCAGGGTCGGCCCTGGGGGATCGCCGTCGAGGAGCCCAGCGCCGATCGCCGCGCCGTGCAGCGCGTGCTGCCCCTGGGCGAGGGCTCCGTCTCCACCTCGGGCGACTACCGCAACTTCTTCGAGAAGGGCGGTCGGCGCTATTCCCACCACATCGACCCCAGGACCGGGGAGACCGTCGCCCACCGGCTCGCCTCCGCCACCGTGGTGCTCGCGGGCGGGCGTGACCTGGCCATGACCGCCGATGGCCTCGCCACGGCCCTGGTGGTCCTGGGCGAGGAGAAGGGGCCCGCCCTGGCGGAGTCCCTGGGGGTGGCCGCCTTCTTCATCATCCGGGAGGGCGAGGGTCTGCGCGAGCTGACCACCCCCGCCTTTGACCACGGCCTCTGAGCGGGCGACGTGGGGGGGCACGGCCCCGGCGCCAGAGGCCTGACCAGGCGCGGAGCGGATCCAGACCTCGGGCAAGCTCAGGTCCCCGGACGAATCCCGGCATCGGCTGCGCATGATCAAGTCCTCCGGCATCGCCGGGGATTAGAATCTCGCGCGCCGGGTTCCGGCAGGGTGGACGGGAGAGCGTCCGGGGGCGCGACCCGCGTCGAGCCCGACCCCTGCGGAGGGCCGGTCTACCGGCGACCACCGGGGGTCCCGTCTGAGTGGCGACCTCGGCCCCCCGTCCCCGCCCAGGGTCCCCGTGTCTGGGCCGGACCTACCGCGGGGGCCGGTCGTGCAGTCCCTTCTTCACCTCGGAGTGCAGGTCGATGCGAATTGACGAGCGACTGGAGTCCTTCATGTTCGCGGGGCGCTGGATGCTGGCCCCTTTCTACGTGGGTCTCCTGCTGGCCCTGGGCCTATTGCTGATCAAGTTCATCAAGGGGTTCTTCGCCTTCGCCCCCATGGTGTTCACCGGCTCCGACGGGGAGATCATCGTCGCCCTGCTCTCCCTCGTGGATGTGGTTCTGGTGGCCAACCTGCTCCTGATGATCGTCTACGCGGGTTACGAGAACTTCGTATCGCGGATGCACATCGGGCAGCACGAGGATCGGCCCGCCTGGATGGGGCGGGTTGGCTTCTCGGGACTCAAGATGAAGCTGATCGGCTCCATCGTGGCGATCTCCGCCATCGAGCTGCTACGGATCTTCATGGAGCCCGGCGGCATGACGGGGGAGCAGGTGGGTTGGAAGCTGGCCACCCATGTGACCCTGGTGGTATCCGGGCTGCTCTTCGCCATCATGGACAGGGTCGCCGAGGGGACCAAGCAGACAGAGGTCACCGGTACCAATGAGCACCCTTGAGCCCGAGAAGGCTGACGAGGACACGGGTGTCGTGACGCTGGATGAGACGGCTCGGCGGAGCGGGAGCGGGACGGATAGGACCGGGCTGACAGGCCGGGCCGAGGAGCGCCGACTGACCGGGGCGAAGGAGCCTCGCGGAGCCGGGTGGGCGCCGCCCCGCTTGGCCGCGCTCCTGGAGCGGGTCCGGGGTGAGCTGGGGGAGAGCGGGTCCTATGACGGGCTGATCTGGGTCGGGCTGATCCTGGTGCTCGGGCTCTATGGCTGGCTCGCCGCGCCGCCTCCGCCGAAGATCGAGCCAAAGATCGAGCCCCAGATCGAGGAGGCGCCGACCGGGAACGGATCCCGCGTGGATGCCGCCGTGCAACGCGTGCTGGCGGAGAAGGCGTCCCTGCAGCGTCAGATCGCCGAGGCCAGGGCCCGGATCGCCGCGTTGGAGGAGACCCTCGCGGCCGACCGCCAGCAAGGCCGCGTGGCCGAACCGGTTTCGCCCGACGCGACGCCCGCCCCGGGTCGTCTCCCACCAAGTCTCGCCGAGCTCGGGGGCCGCGAGACCGAAGGGGGGATCCTGATCGACCTCTCGGAGTCGGATCTGCACTTCCCGATCGGCGAGGCCACCCTTCCGGACAGGGACCTGCCGATCCTGGACCGGGTCGCCGATCTGCTCGTCCAGCGCCCCACCCTGACCGCCCGGGTCGAGGGACACACCGACTCGTCCGGGCGCGAGGAGGTCAACCTCGCCCTCTCCCAGGCCCGCGCCGAAGCGGTCAGGCAGGCACTGATGAAGCGCGGCGTCGGCGCCGGGCGTATCGAGGCCACCGGCTACGGCGAGACCCGCCCGATCGCCGACAACGCGACCAGGGCCGGACGGGACCGCAACCGGCGGATCGAGCTCTACCTCATCGACGCGGCGAATTGACCCGCCCCGGGACACGGGGTCAGGGGCTCACCGAGCTCCGGGGTCCTGGCCAGGTGCCGCATGGGGCACGTTGTGCAGGTGAACCGGCTCCGGGATGGCCCGTGCCGTGGTCTCGGCCCGCAGCCGGCGGGCCCGGATGTTGAGCATCTCCACCGCCACCGAGAAGGCCATGGCGAAGTAGACGTACCCCTTGGGCAGGTGCTGGCCGAGCCCCTCGGCGATCAGCAGTACGCCAACCAGGAGCAGGAAGCTCAGGGCCAGCATCTTGACGCTGGGGTGGGCGTCCACGAAGTCGCCGATCGACTTGGCGGCCAGCATCATGACCCCGACCGCGAGCACGATGGCGATCACCATCACCGGCACGTGCTTCGCCATCCCCACCGCCGTGATCACCGAGTCCAGGGAGAAGACGATGTCGATGATGGCGATCTGAGCCAGCACCATCCAGTAGCGGGAGGGGGCACGGACCGCGCTCTCCGCGGGATCGCCCTCCATGCTCTCGTAGATCTCGTGGGCACTCTTCCAGAGCAGGAAGAGCCCCCCCAGGATCAAGACCAGATCCCGTCCCGAGATCTCCAAGGCCTCGCCCAGATGGGGGTCCCCGGTGGTGGCCGCGAGCCCCGGCATCAGGGTGAAGAGCGGCTCGGTCAGGCGCATCATCCAGGCCAGGGACAACAGCAGCAGGACGCGCGTGATCATCGCCAGGGCAAGCCCCTGGACGCGCGCCCGGTTGCGCTGCTGCTCCGGCAGGCGGCCCACCAGGATGGAGATGAAGATGATGTTGTCGATCCCGAGCACGATCTCCAGGGCGGTCAGGGTGACCAGGGCGACCCAGGCCTCGGGGCTGGCGATCCAATCGAACATGCTGTGACCTGTCGGGCTGAAGCCCGGCCTACCGTACCAGGGTGACGGGGACCTGGGCCAGGTGGACCACCTTGGTCGCCACCGAGCCCAGGAACAGGTTGGCCAGACCGCCGCGGCCGTGGGTCCCCATGATGATCTGGTGGCACCCATGGGTCCTCGCGTAATCCGCGATGGTCTGGGGCACCGGCCCCGCCAGCACCCGGGCCTCGTAGGACAGACCCGCCGCGTCCAGGAGGGCGCGGGCGCCGCGCAGGTCCTGCTCCCCCTCGCTCTGCTGCATCTGGGCAATCTCCTCGTCGGTGAGGAAGCGCCTGACCTCCCAGGAGTCCACCGGCTCGCGGACGTTGATCAGGTGGATCTCGGGCGTCTCCAGGCACCGGGCGAGGTGGATCATGTGCTGGATGGTGCGCTCCGAGTGGGGCGAGCCATCCACGGGGACCAGAAAGCGCATCATGGTTGTGACTCCTGACCCGCGTGCGTCGGGTCGACGATTCCAGAGGCCGGGGGCTGGCCTATCTCGACGGCCGGATGCCCCGCGGCGCCGTGCCCAGCCCCGGCGGCCGGCTTCACCGGGGCGTGGGGATGCCACCCGAGGGTGAGCATGAGGGCGGCGAAGCCCACCACGTAGCCCAGGGCCACGTGCCAGCCATTGATCAGCCAGGCACCCGCGGACCTCGCCTGGGGATAGAGGTTCGAGAGTGCGACCCCGGCGGAGCTCCCGAACCAGATCATGGACCCGCCGAACCCCACCGCATAGGCCAGCATCCCCCAATCGAAGCCTCCCTGCTTGAGGGCCAGGGCGGTGAGCGGGATGTTGTCGAAGACCGCGGAGATGAAGCCCAGGCCCAGGGCGCTGTACCAGGAGGCGGGGGGAAGCTTCTCCACCGGCATCATGGAGGCGCAGAGCACCAGGGATAGCAGGAACAGACTGCCCTTCAGGGCCTCCGGCAGCAGCCCCCACTCGGGCTTGCGCAGCGGCACGGCGAGCAGGATCGCCACCCATACCGCCACGCCGATGAAGGGGAAGCTGTCCGCCAGGGCCGTGTAGTGCATGTTCACCGTGACATTGGTGGCCACGGCGGCGGCCAGGATCAGGGCGACGATCCCGACCCGGCTCCAGTCGATGGTGACCGTCGTCGCGGCGTCGCGCACCACCGGCGAGAACCGCTGCTGCTGGATGGCCGCCGGTATCCCGAAGACCAGGAGGGCCACGGCCGCCGCCACATAGGCATGGACCACGTCCAAGGGCGCCACCCCGGAGATCCACATCATGGTGGTGGTGGTGTCCCCGACCACACTGCCCGCGCCGCCCGCGTTGGCGGCCGCGACGATCGCCGCCAGATACCCGATGTGCACCCGGTAGCGGAAGACGCTGGCGGCCACGGTGCCCCCGATCAGGGCGGCGGCGATGTTGTCGAGGAAGCTGGAGAGCACGAAGATCATCACCAGCAGGACCAGACCGCCCTTCCAGTCGTCGGGCAGGAAGCGGGGTAGGACCTGGGGGATTCGGCTGTCCTCGAAGTGACGCGCCAGGACGGCGAATCCGAGCAGCAGACCGAGCAGATTGGTCAGGATGACCCATTCGTGGCCCAGGTGCCCCACCAGGCCCGCCAGCCCGGGGCCGGTGTTGAAGCCGGTGAAGCCGAGCTTGAAGGCCGTGATCACCGCGAGACCGGTCAGGGCCACCGCCAGGGTGTGATGATGGAGCAGGGCCACCCCGAGCAGGGTGAGCCCGAAGAGGACGAACTCCACCGGGATGCACAGCTGGGCGCCCGCCTCCTGGCAGGTCTGGGCGGCCGCGGCGAGGACCGGCGCGGGGATCAGGACGAGGGCGAGCCAGGCCAGCAGGCCGGCGGTGGCAATCAGGGGATATCGCGATCCCAGGGGCCGGGAAGCCGGGCCACGGGCGGAAAGATCGGGTGGCGTCACGGTACAGCGGACAGGAAGTTTGGGTGGCGCATCATACAGC
>JBAPYD010000129.1:0-5656 GCA_049284555.1 Chromatiaceae bacterium
CGCCTCGGCCGGGGACTCGCCCGGCTCCGGTCGGCCCGAGCGGTGCCGGGCACCCTGCCCCTGTCCACGGACACCCGGGTCGCGAGACTCGGCGGCGGGGCGCCGGGCCGTGGGCTCGCCCAGGCGCATGCTGAGCGCAACGCGTCTGCGCGCCAGATCGACCTCCAGGACCTTGACCCTGACGAGATCCCCCGACTTGACGACCGCATGGGGATCCTTGACGAACCGGTCGGCCAACATGGAGATATGCACCAGGCCATCCTGATGGACACCGATGTCCACGAAGGCCCCGAAGTTGGTGACGTTGGTCACCGTCCCCTCCAGGACCATGCCGGGCTCCAGGTCCTTCAGGGTCTCGACACCCTCGCGGAGCGCGGCGGTCCGAAACTCCGGGCGGGGGTCGCGGCCTGGCTTCTCCAGCTCCGCGAGGATGTCCTGGACCGTGGGCAGACCGAATTGATCGTCCGCCAGCGCCGCGGGGCTCAGACGCCGCAGGGTGCTCCTGTCCCCGATCAGCTCCCGAATGCCCTTGCGGGCGCGCTCGCAGATCCGCCGCACCACGGCGTAGGCCTCGGGGTGGACGGCGGAGGCATCCAGGGGCTCGTCCCCGTCTGGAATCCTCAGGAAACCCGCACTCTGTTGGAAGGCCTTGGCGCCGAAGCGGGGAACGGCCATCAGGGCACGGCGGTTCGCGAAGGCCCCGTTGGCCTCCCGGTGGGCGACGATGTGCTCGGCGAGCCCCCGGTTGAGCCCCGAGACCTGGGCCAGCAGGGGCACGGAGGCGGTATTGAGGTCCACGCCCACCGCGTTGACACAGTCCTCCACCACCGCCTCCAGCGTGCGGGCCAGTCGGGTCTGGTTGACGTCGTGCTGATACTGGCCGACGCCGATCGCCTTGGGCTCGATCTTCACCAGCTCGGCCAGGGGATCCTGCAACCGGCGGGCGATGGAGACGGCACCCCGCAGGGAGACGTCGAGCCCGGGCAGCTCCTTGGAGGCAAGCTCGGAGGCGGAGTAGACCGAGGCGCCCGCCTCGCTCACCACGAGGGAGCGCAGGCCGAGCCCGGGATGGCGACGCATCAGGTCCCGCACCAGGCGGTCGGTCTCCCGTGATGCCGTTCCGTTGCCGATGCTGACGAGCCGGACCTGGTGGGCCTCGCAGAGCTGGCTCAGCCTGGCGATGGCCCCGTCCCACTGATTCTTGGGGGCATGGGGGTAGATCGTCTCGGTGGCCGCGACACGACCGGTGGAATCCACCACCGCCACCTTGACCCCGGTGCGCAGCCCCGGGTCGAGCCCCAGCGTGGGCAGCCTGCCGGCAGGGGCGGCGAGGAGCAAGGCCTTGAGATTGAGCCCGAAGACGCGGATCGCCTCCTCCTCCGCCGCCTCCAGGAGACGCCCCTTGAGGTCCAGCTCGAGACGCGTGCAGAGCTTCACCCGCCAGGCCTTGCGCGCCGTCTCCAGCAGCCAATCGTCCGCCGCGCGCCCGAGGCGGGCGATGCCGAAGTGGGCGCACACCAGGTCCTGGTAGGGGGCGCTCGGGTCCTCCACCTCGCCGGGGAGCAGATCCAGGTTGAGGATCCCCTGGTTGCGTCCCCGGAACAGAGCCAGGGCGCGGTGGGACGGGATCTTGTGGATAGCCTCCCGGTAGTCGAAATAGTCCGAGAACTTGTTCCCCTCGTTCTCCTTGCCGGCGACGACCCGGGACACGAGGACGCCCTCTCCCCAGAGTCGCTCCCGCAGACGCCCCGTCAGCTGCGGGTCCTCGGCGAGGCGCTCCATCAGGATCTGTCGGGCCCCCTCCAGGGCGGCGGCCACATCGGGGACCCCCTTGGCTGGGTCCACGAAGGCACCAGCGGCGCCGTGCGGGTCTCGCGTCGGATCGCCCAGGAGACCCTCCGCGAGGGGCTCGAGCCCGGCCTCCCGGGCGATCTGGGCCTTGGTCCGGCGCTTGGGCTTGAAAGGTAGATAGAGGTCCTCGAGTCGCTGCTTGGTGTCCGCCGCCTCGATCGCCTCCTTGAGGGCGTCGGTGAGCTTGCCCTGCTCGGCGATGCTCGCGAGCACCGTGTCGCGCCGCTCGGCCAGCTCCCGCAGGTAGCCAAGACGCTCCTCCAGGTGGCGGAGCTGGGCGTCGTCCAGACCCCCCGTGGCCTCCTTGCGGTAACGGGCGATGAAGGGCACGGTGGCGCCCTCGTCCAGAAGATGCACGGCCGCCTCCACCTGGGCGACGCGGGCATCCAGCTCCTGACTGATGATCTCGGTGATGCTGGGCATGGGACCGGAAGGATCCTCTCCTACGGACGTGGGACGGACGACAGGGAACGGGGCGGCCCGAGGCCCGCGGGGGTTCCAGCGGCTGGGCGCGCGGCGGGGAGAGTCTAATCGATGCGACAGCTGTCGCCGTAGACGGCCATGATCTGTTTGAGCTCGACCAGCAGCAAGCGCCGCTCATCGGGCGTCAGGCCCTGAGCCTCGGGGATCTCTGCGCCCGAGTCCAGAAGTGTGATGTCGCGTCGGACTTGGCGGCAGCCCTTGAGGCAGACCCTCTCGACCCGGGCCTCGACCCGCTCGCGATTGATGATGCCACCGAAGACGTCTTTGGATTCGAGTAGGATCGCCTGCACTTGCGTCTCCGACGGGGATCGGCTGGGATGGCGGAAAGGGGCTTCCTGAAGAGTATAAGTAAATGCCGATCCCTCTCGAAACCCCCACCGAGCCGGAGCCACTGACGTGGCTACGGCGGCAGGAAGCCCCGGCGCTCGTGGCTGGCGACCTGCACCTTTGGCGCATTGCCACCAGCGCCCCGGGGGAGAACGGGGACGAGGCGCTCGCCGCCGATCTCGAGCTACTCGACCAGGGCCAAAGGCTTCGGGCGCGGCGGCTGACCCGCCAAGTCACCCGCGGGCGGTACGTGCGTGCCCAAGCGGGACTGCGGCGCATCCTGGGGCTCTATCTCGATGCCCCCTGCCCGTCCTCTCTGGTGTTCCGGTACGGACCTGCCGGAAAGCCCGCACTCGAGAATGCCCCAGCGGGCTTCGAGTTCAACCTGAGCACCGCGGGCGATCTGGCCCTCCTGGGGATCTCCCTCGGGGACGCCCTCGGGGTGGATTGCGAGCGGATCCGACCGCGCAACGGGGTGGTCGCCATCGCCCGGCGGATGTTCGAGCCGGCACAGGCCGACTCCATCGCCGCACTCGCCGACGAGGCGGCGCTGGTGACCTTCTATCGCTGCTGGACGGCCCTGGAGGCGGACGCCAAGTCGGATGGTCGCGGCCTCTTCAGACCCCGACCGCCCGGGGCCCAACCCCCCGAGGTCCGCCACTGCGTGCCGGCCCCGGGCTATGTCGCGGCGGTGGCCCGGGCTCGGATCCCGCCTTTGGGAACCTGGCAGACGCTGGAACTGGCGACCGGGCCTGGAGCCTGAGTCGCCCGTCCGTCGGCGGCTGAGCTTCCGCCGCCACGGGCTCGCGCTCACTCCCCGCCCTGGGAGCCCTTGAGTTCCGCCACCAAACAAGCGACCCTTCGGGAGACGGGACGCGACGCTGACTGCAAGCGCCGTCCGGATGGTGGAACGGCGGTCCTTGACCATCTTCATCGAGAACCACGAGGAACGAGCCTTTCGTGAGCGAGGACCCCTCATCCCAGCACCGCGCGCTCATCGACCGCTTCGGCCGACGCGTGACCTATGTGCGGCTTTCGGTGACGGACCGTTGCGATCTGCGTTGCCGCTACTGCATGACGGAGGACATGGAGTTCCTGCCCCGCAACCAGATCCTGACCCTGGAGGAGATGGCGCGGCTCGCGCGCTGCTTCAGCTACCTCGGTGTGGTGAAACTGCGCATCACCGGGGGTGAGCCCTTGGTGCGGCGCAACGTGATCTGGCTGTTTCGGGAGCTGGGGGCCCTGCCTGGGATTCGCGACCTGACCCTCACCACCAACGGGACCCAGCTCGGGCGCCTCGCCGGCGAGCTCAGGGCGGCCGGTGTCACCCGGGTCAATGTCAGCCTGGACTCCCTGCGTCCCGAGCGCTTCCGCGCCCTCACCCGGTTCGGGGACCTCGGCAAGACCCTGGGCGGCATCGACGCCGCCCTGATGGCCGGTTTCCAGCGGGTCAAGCTCAACAGCGTGATCCTCAAGGGTGTCAACGAAGACGAGTCCCTAGACCTGGTGCGATTCGCCATGGACCGGGGAACGGACATCAGCTTCATCGAGGAGATGCCCCTGGGCCAGATCGGCGCGCACGACCGTGCCGCCGCCCACTACCCGAGCGATGCGATCCGCACCGACCTGGGCCGCGAGCTGGAGCTGATCCCCACCACCGAGACCACGGGCGGACCGGCACGCTATTACCGGGTCGCCGGCTCCGAGACACGGGTGGGATTCATCTCACCCCACAGCCACAACTTCTGCGGCGACTGCAACCGGGTGCGAGTGACCGCCGAGGGGCGCCTCCTGCTCTGCCTCGGCCAGGAGTACTCGGTCGACCTGCGTCGGGTCTTGAGAGGCAACCCGACCGACGACGAGCGGGTGAAACGGGCCATCGTCTCCGCCATGTCCATCAAGCCACGGGGCCACGACTTCGATCTCGGAGGCCAACCCGTGATCCTCCGTCACATGAACATGACCGGTGGTTGATCCGACCGGAGCCGACGGGCCCCAATTGCGCACCCAAGCGCCCCCAACCGTGCCGGGACTCCCGAAGGCCCTGATCCCTGTGGAATTCCAGGTGCTCTCGGAGCCCCGAGCGGTTATCCTAAAGCTAATTTTTCCAACCGATTGCGCCGATCTCCGAAAGAAAATGGCGCGGGACCCAAGACCACGATGAATCAGCCTCGGCGCGCCCCAGTGCCAACCCATCCCCTCTATCTCGCCCTCATGGCGCCCCTCTTGCTCGGTCTGTCGGGTTGCGTCGAGGTGAACCGCTTCTTCGCACGGCCGGACCCAAAACCCGTCAACGAGCAGTCCGAGCAGAGCCCTCAGGTCGCGGAGGAGCCGGAGCCAATCCCGAAACCCCAGGAGAAGCCGAAGCCGGGCAAGCTCTATGAATGGAGCGGGAATGGCCGCCGGGTTTCACGCATCGTGGTAAACACGGACGAGCAGAAGGCGCGCTTCTACGACGGCAACGAGCAGATCGGCTGGACCACGGTGGCCTCGGGCATCAAGAAATTTCCCACCCCCTCGGGTCACTTCGAGGTCATGGAGAAGGTGCAGAACAAGCGATCCAACCTCTACGGCAGGATCTACAGCTCCGGTGGCAAGGTGGTGCGCAGGGACGCCAAGGTGGGCCGGGACCCCGTCCCCGCCGGGGCCCGCTTCGAGGGGGCCAGCATGCCCTACTTCATGCGTCTCACCAACGACGGCATCGGGCTCCACGCCGGTCCCATTCCCCGTCCGGGACGCCCCGCGTCCCATGGCTGCATTCGCATGCCCAAAAAGTTCGCGTCAGTCGCCTACGAGCACGTCGACGTGGGGACCAAGGTGAGCATCGTCGGGTCGGGGCCCAGCTACGGTAACTACGTCCAGAAGCAACGGGCCCTCGCTGCCCGGGAGCGGGAGAGGCGGGAGGCGGCGGCTCGGGAGCAGGCCGTCGCGGCCTCTGGCAGGGCGTCCCAGGGAAGTCCGGAGTCGCCACCAGTGCCCAGGGCCACGCAGCAGG
>JBAPYD010000130.1:0-3968 GCA_049284555.1 Chromatiaceae bacterium
GCCTAGGCCTGAGCTCTGCGGAGTCTTCGGATCACCGCTGCGCGGTGTCCGCTCAAGTTCTGCAACTGCAAGCCGTTCGCCGAGCGGTTGGGAGAATCGCGTGGGGCCGGTATGGAAGGCGGGCAACTCGAACCCCTTCAGGGTTTGGCGCCGGCTCCGGGATCACCTGGCAAGGGCGAGCCTGGCAGAAGGTGCGGCGCCCGGCGGGGCGTTCAGCGGTGAGCCACCGCTGCGGGCAGAGCTGTTCAGTACCGATCAGATGGAGCAGCACGGCGTTCGGCTCGCGTCCGCCCACCGCTTAGCGCCTGGACGGGTGCGCGACCAGTTGCTGTCGCGCCTGGCCGCGAACGAGGGCGTGCTGATCGCAACCTGCGACCGGCTGACGGCGGCGATTACGGCAAAGCACCGTATCACGCCCGCCGGGGAATGGCTCCTCGACAACCTCTATCTCATCGAAGAACAGATCCGCACCGCGAGGCGGCACCTGCCGAAGGGCTATAGTCGGGAACTGCCCGTTTTGGCGGCGGGTAGCTCGGTCGGGCTGCCGCGGGTCTATGACGTTGCCCTGGAGACGATCGCCCACGGTGATGGACGGGTGGACCCCGAGAGCCTCAGCCGTTTCGTGGCGGCGTACCAGACGATCACCCCCCTGCGGCTTGGCGAGCTGTGGGCCATCCCAATCATGTTGCGCCTTGCGCTGATCGAGAATCTGCGCCGCGTCGCGGTGGGTATCGCCATCGGCGGGATGGACCGGGAATTGGCCTTCGTCTGGGCGAAACGCCTGACCGACATGGCACGCCAGGATCCGAAGAGCCTGATCCTGGTGATCGCCGACATGGCGCGCTCGAACCCACCCATGACCGCGCCGTTCGTGTCAGAGCTCACACGCCGTCTCCAGGGGCATGGGCCGGCCCTGGCGCTGCCGCTGACGTGGATGGAGCAGCTGCTGTCCGAGTCCGGCCTGAGCATCGAGCAGCTGGTGCGCTCGGGCAATCAGCAGCAGGCCGCCGACCAGGTCTCCGTCAGCAACAGCGTTGGCAGTCTGCGAAAACTCGGGACCATGGATTGGCGCGCGTTCGTCGAGGCGATGAGCGCGGTCGAGGGGACGCTGCGCTCGGACCCTGGCGCGGCCTACGCCGCAATGGACTTCGCCAGCCGCGACCGCTACCGGCATGCCGTCGAGGAGGTGGCCAAGGCCAGCGGGCTAGCCGAGGACGCGGTGGCCCGTCATGCCATCGGGCTTGCGCGGACAGGCGCGGAGCGGCACGGGGGAAAGGACCGAAGGGCGCACGTGGGCTACTACTTGGTCGACCGTGGTCTGTCCGAGCTGGAAAGGGCGACGCGGGCGCGCCAGGGCCTCGCCGGGGCGCTGCGGCGCGCGGCGAGCCGATCCCCCCTGTCGCTTTACCTTGGCACGATTGCACTGACGACCCTATTGCTGGCTGCGGGCCTGCTCGCGCAGGCACGCTCGGAAGGATTGCCCGACTGGGCACTGGTGCCGCTCGGCATCCTCGGGCTGGTGGCCGCCGGGCAGCTCGCGGTCGCCCTGGTGAACTGGTTCGCCACCTTGCTGGCCCCGCCCCATCCGTTGCCTCGTTTGGACTTCTCAAGAGGCATTTCCCCGGAATCGCGCACCCTGGTGGTGATCCCGACCATGCTCACCACCCGGCACAGCGTCGAGCGTCTGGCCGAGGCGCTGGAGGTCCGGTTCCTGGCCAATCGCGACGCGAACCTCCACTTCGGTCTCCTGACCGACCTTGGCGACGCGAGCGAGGAGACCCTGGCCACGGACGCGCAGCTACTGAAGCTGGCCGAGGAGCGGATCATCGACCTGAACGCGCGCTACGCGGGCGCGGGGAACGGCCGCTTCTTCCTGTTTCATCGCCCGCGCCGCTGGAACCCGCACGATCGCATCTGGATGGGTTACGAGCGCAAGCGCGGCAAATTGGCGGACCTCAACGCCCTGCTGCGCGAGGGCGACAGCGCGGGTTTTTCGCTGGTGGTCGGTGCGACCGAGACGCTGGCGGGCGTGAGCTACGTGATCACCCTGGACACGGACACGCAATTGCCACGCGACGCGGCGCGGCAATTGGTCGGCGCCATGGCGCACCCGCTGAATTCCCCCATCGTCGATACATCCCTCGGGCGGATCGTCGCGGGCTACGGCATCCTTCAGCCGCGCGTGGGCGCGAGTCTCCCCGGCACCCCTCAGTCGCGCTATGCCCGCCTGTTCGGCGGCGAGCCGGGCATCGACCCCTATACCCGGGCCGTCTCCGACGTGTATCAGGACCTTTTCCAGGAAGGTTCCTTTATCGGCAAGGGCATCTACGACGTCGCCGCGTTCGAGCAGACGCTCAAGGCGCGCTTTCCCGAGAACCGAATTCTCAGCCATGACCTGCTGGAAGGCTGCTATGCCCGATCCGGGCTGTTGAGCGACGTGGAGCTGTACGAGGAATACCCGGCCCGCTATGGCGCCGACGTCAACCGCCGCTACCGGTGGATCCGCGGCGATTGGCAGCTCGCCGGTTGGCTCCTGCCCCGCGCGCCCGGTCCCGGCGGTCGGCGCCTGAACAACCCACTCTCGGTGCTGTCGCGCTGGAAGCTGCTCGACAACCTGCGCCGCAGCCTGGTGCCCGCCGTGTTGACGCTGCTGTTGCTGCTGGGCTGGAGCGTGTTGTCATCGGCCGCGTTCTGGACCCTCGCGGTGCTTGGCGTCCTGCTGATCCCGCCCACTCTGGCGTCCTTGCTGGCTGCGTCTCGAAAGCCGAACGACATGCGCCTGGGCCAGCATCTCGGGGCCGTCGCCCACGCGGCCGGGCAGCGCCTCATCCAGACGGCCTTTGCCCTGGCGACGCTACCCTACGAGGCGTTCTACAGCCTGGACGCGATCCTGCGAACCCTTTGGCGCCTGCTGGTCTCGCATCGGCGGCTGCTGGAATGGGCTCCCTCCGGCGACCAGGAACGGCTGAGCCGCACCGACCTCGCCGCTTCATTCCGCGCCATGTGGTTTGCCCCCACGCTTGCCGCGGCAACGGCCATCACCCTGGCGGCGGCGAATCCTGCCGGACTGGCGATTGCGGGTCCGATCCTCCTCCTGTGGCTGGTGTCCCCCGTCATCGCCTGGTGGACCAGCCTGCCACTGTCCCGCCGCGAGGCCCCGCTCACCGTCGAGCAGACCCGCTTCCTCGGCCGGATCGCCCGCAAGACCTGGGCGTTCTTCGAGACCTTCGTCGGCCCGGAGGACCATTGGCTACCGCCCGACAATTACCAGGAACACGGCGACGCCAGGCTGGCCCACCGCACCTCGCCCACCAACATGGGGCTGGCGCTGCTGGCGAATCTGTCCGCTTACGACTTCGGCTACATCCCGGCCGGCCAGCTCGTGGAACGTACGGCGCGCGCATTGGCGACCATGACGGGGCTGGAACGTCACCGGGGCCATGTCTACAACTGGTACGACACCCAGTCGTTGCAACCCCTGAGTCCGGTGTACATCTCCACGGTGGACAGCGGCAACCTGGCGGGCCATCTGTTGACCTTGCGTCCGGGTCTGATGGAGCTGCTCGATCGCCCGATCCTGGAGGCCCGCTGGTTGGACGGCCTGGGCGACACCCTGGGGATACTGGAGACAGCCGCTGGCGACGCCGCTCCAACCATGCTGGCACGATTCCGAATGGACCTCGATGCCGCCTGCGCCTCGCGGCCGAATACGCTTCGGGAAGCACGGCATCTTCTGGACCAACTGTCGTCGAGCGCTGAGGCCCTGTCTGACCCCCTAGGTCAAGAGCCCGAGACTGAGGCGCTCTGGTGGGCACGGGCGCTGGACCGGCAGTGCCGGGCGGCACGGGACGAGCTGGCATCTCTCGCACCCTGGACGGACCTGCCGGAGCTGCCCGACGGGCTCGACGACCTTCCTGATGTCGACGCAATCCCTACGCTGCGCGCCCTGGCAGGGCTCGATGGGAGAT
>JBAPYD010000131.1:0-2972 GCA_049284555.1 Chromatiaceae bacterium
CCGAGCGCGCGGATGGTCTGGAACCCGTTGCTGTGGGCCGCCATGCCGCGCATGGCATGGAAGGCCACCGGGTTGCCCGTGACCGAGTTGTGCTCGTTGTCCCAGCAGTCGGTCCAGGGGATGGGCAGCTCGATCTTCTGGTCCCGGGCGGTGACACCCATCTCCTGGGCGAGACGTCGGATCGTCTCCGCGGGGATGCCGGTGATCCCCGCTGCCCACTCCGGTGTGTAGGCATCCACCCGTTCCTTGAGGAGCTGGAAGGCGGGCTTCACCGGAGTCCCGTCGTCCAGGGCGTAGCTGCCCAGGAGCCGCGGATCGGCACCTGGGGTACGGGTGCCCACGGGGCCGATCTCCGGATCCCACCAGAGCTTGTTCTCCGGGTCGAAGCAGCCCTCCTCGACATGCATCTCGAAGCGGTGGAAGAGGCCGTGGTCGTCCCGGCTGGGGTCGTCCACCACCAGCTCCGCCGCATTGGTGTACTGGATCAGGAAGTCCCGGTCATAGAGCCCCAGTCGCAGGATCTCATGGATGATGGCGAGCAGCAGGGCACCATCGGTTCCCGGCTTGATCGGCACCCACTCGTCCGCGACGGCGGAGTAGCCGGTGCGGATGGGATTGATGGACACGAAGCGCCCACCCCGGCGCTTGAACTTGGAGATGGCGATCTTCAGGGGGTTGGAGTGATGGTCCTCGGCGGTGCCGATCATCACGAACAGCTTGGCCCGATCCAGATCCGGTCCGCCGAACTCCCAGAAGGAGCCGCCGATGGTGTAGATCAGGCCCGCGGCCATGTTGACCGAGCAGAACCCGCCATGGGCGGCATAGTTCGGCGTCCCGAACTGCTTGGCGAAGAGTCCGGTCAGGGCCTGCATCTGATCGCGGCCGGTGAAGAGTGCAAAGCGCTTGGGGTCCTCCGAGCGAATGCGGGCCAGCCGCTCGGCCAGCAGCCCGAAGGCCTCATCCCAGGTGACCTCCTCGAACTGGGACTGACCCCGCTCCGCGCCCTCCTTGCGCCGCAGGGGCTTGGTGAGCCGCGCCGGGGAGTACTGCTTCATGATCCCGGACGACCCCTTGGCACAGATCACCCCCTGATTGAGCGGATGATCGGGGTTGCCCTCGATGTAGCGGACCTCCCCATCGCGTAGGTGCACCCGAATGCCGCAGCGACAGGCGCACATGTAGCACGTGGTCTCTTTGACCTCGACCCTGCCGAGGCTCGCGTCGGAGTAGGTGGTTGGGTCCAGCATGGGGAAAACCTGGACGGGGATTCAAAAATTTAGGGAAGTCTAATATTCTCCCCTGGGGACGGCAAACCCGGTTCAATCACCTGGCCCTGGGCTCAGGCATCGCTGGGGCCTCGCGACGGCTTCCTGCCCCCACCGCAAAGAGCGGGGCGGAAGCGATCCATCGATCGATCCGTGCAAATTGAACGGCCCCGGGACGAGCCACTAGAATGGGGAAGACCCTCCCAGCGCCGCCGTCCGATGGCGAGCCGAGATCCAGCGTCTGCCGAAACACACATGTCCGACCGAAACCCATCCGCCTCTGGGCCAGGGGGCGCCCGGCCCGATTCCCCGCGGACCCTGACCGAGCACGTCGCCCTGAATCGCGCCCGGTGAGCAGTCAACCGCTCCTGGCGGGGGGCGCCGCCACAACCGTCGCGCCGCTCCCGGCTGGCGATCCGCGCCCCGCCCATCGGATCAGCGCCTCCCCGGACCCGGCCCTCTGGAAGACCTCCCGGACCGACCTACCCGTGCGCATCGCCGTCCTCTGAGCCAGCGCCGCCCATGCAGCCCCTGCCGCTGATCCGCCACGGCTCCCCGGATTCCGTGGTCGCGTACCGGGATGGGACCGCGATCCCGGCTCGCCGCTTTCTCGCCGATGTACAGCGCGTCGCCGCGGCACTGCCGGCGGGACGGCGCCATGTGCTGAACCTCTGTCAGGATCGTTACCACTTCGCCGTCGCCCTGGCCGCCGCGATGGTCAGCCACAGGGTCACCCTCCTGCCGCCCTCCTCGACCCCCGAGGTCCTGCGCCAGATGGCGGAATTCGCTCCGGACAGCTTCTGCCTGGTCGACCAGCAGGGGTGCACCGCCCTGGTCCACACCGTTCTGTACCCAGAGGAGGACGACGCGGCGGTTGGAGAGGTTCCCGTACCCCAGATCGAGCCCGATCGCCTCATCGCCTATGTCTTCACCTCCGGCTCGACCGGGACCCCCGTGCCCCACGCCAAGCACTGGGGCCCCCTGGTCCGCAACGTGCTGGCGGAGGCGGAGCGGCTCGGGCTCTCCGACGGGCGTCCACGTGGGATCCTGGGCACCGTTCCGTCCCAGCACATGTACGGACTCGAGACCGCCGTGCTGCTCCCCCTGCAGAGCGGCTCCGCCCTGCTGGCCCGCCGGCCCTTCTACCCCGCGGACATCTGCGCCGTCCTGGCCGAGACGCCCGCGCCCCGGATACTGGTGACGACCCCCGTCCACCTTCGGGCCCTCGTGGACTCCGGACTGGAGCCACCGGCGGTGGACCTGGTGGTCTGTGCGACCGCCCCCCTGTCCGACCCCCTGGCGCGGGCCACGGAGGACCGGTTTCGAGCGCCGGTCCTGGAGATCTACGGCTGCACCGAGACGGGGCAGCTCGCCACCCGCGTCCCCACCCAGGGACCCGAGTGGCACCTCTATCCCGGAATCCGGCTCGAACGACAGGGCGACCAGGTCTGGGCGACAGAGGGCCACGTCGAGGGCCGGGTCCCGATCGGCGACCTCATCGAACCCACGGGAGAGGACCGATTCCTGCTGAAGGGGCGCAGCACCGACATGGTCAATATCGCCGGCAAGCGCAGCAGTCTCGCCTATCTGAATCAGGTGCTCGGCGACGTGCCGGGGGTGCGCGACGGGGTCTTCTTCATGCCCCAGCGCGAGGGCGCCGACGCGGTCGCCCGCCTGGCGGCCGTGGTGGTGGCCCCGAGCCTGGAC
>JBAPYD010000132.1:0-1529 GCA_049284555.1 Chromatiaceae bacterium
AAACGAGGATCCATCGGGTTGTTGTAAGCGGGGGGGTTGGCGAACGGGTTGTTGCCTCCATAGGTCCCGAGATTCATCAGGGTGTCGATGGACCGGTAGTCCGAGTTCATTCCACCGTTGCCAAAGACCGCGATACCGACGGAGCTGACCTCGTCGATCGGGTGCGTGTAGCCGATGTTGGGGATGAAGAAGTCGTTGTTCTTGCTCTCTACCGTTCCGGTTCCATCGATACCGCCGCCGATGGGCGCCATGGCGCCGGTTGGCATGCCGTTGGCGTCAAAGGGCGCGATACCATCGTACTCCCGCAGCGGGCTGAACCAGGCGGCGCCGATGTCGAACCGGCGTCCCACCTTGGCAATCCCCGCCGGGTTGCCGACGATGCTCATGGAGTCCTGGGGCAGGGCTGCCTCGCCGGCGCCCGCCATGCCCTTCGCGGCGGGGGAGTAGCCGTGGGACATGTAGCCGTTGGTGGCCTGAGCGGCCTGCATAGCCAGCGCGGACGCGAGCCCGAGGGCGACAGCTGTGAGTCTACGGTGCAACATGAGGTCCTCCTGGGGATCAGTGCGTCCTGATGCAGGGCGCTTAATGTTGGTCGAAGCCGACGTGGTAAATTTATAACAAATTTTTCGTAATGATCCCCGCGGGGTTGACCGATGTCAACCGATCGCGGAAAAAAAATGAGACAGGGCCGTCTCCTAGGGTTGTGTCGTTAAAGAGACAAGACCCCATGCGAGGTCCGAAAAGCGTCGAACCCGGCTCTAAGGCGAAGGATGGAAGGCTCAGCCCGGCGAGGGCGCAACGATGCGCGGGGCGAGAGCGAGTGCTGCTCGTGCGAACAGACACCGGGCCCGGGGGCCCGGTGTCGAAGGGAGGGGGTTGGGTCTGAGGCGGGCGCCTTACTTGGGGCAGGCCGAGGTGTCGCCCGCGACCTTGCCGGTGAGGAGCAGGAACTTATCGAAGGGTCCCATGACCCCCATGGCCTCCATCTTTGGGCCCTTGAATTTGAGCTTTCCGGTGGTCATGGCGCCCATGGCGCCGCAGCCGAACTTGCCCTGGCCCATGCACGCCCAGTCCTCGTCGGTCGCGTACATCAGATAGTCGACCTTGGGATCGAGCGTGGCATGCTTGACCTCCCCGCCCCGAGCGCAGTGGGCCTTTCCGTCCTTGTTCTGGATCTCGAGCTCCACCTTGGAGCCCTCCCCGCACTTGATACGGTACATCTGGATGATCTTGTAGCCGCGGCCGCCGTCGTTGGCCGCCCACTTATCGCCGCCCAGATCGTTGACCAGGGAGGGGGTGCTGTTCCAGGCAGAACAGGCGGACGCGGCCCAGGCGGCATCCATGAAGGTGACGGCGGAGGCGGAAGTGGCGACGGACGCGCAGGCGATGGCCGCCGCTGCAACAGCGATACGTGCATTCATAATGCAAGGTCCTCTCGGTGGTGGGGCCGCTATCGGCGGCACTCTTGGGTTTTCTTGAGCGAAACATGGTAGTCCCGTTCAACCCGCGCTCACAAGGGGTCTTTGGCC
>JBAPYD010000133.1:0-5325 GCA_049284555.1 Chromatiaceae bacterium
TCCGAGAAGGGACCGCCAACAGCCAGCCAGAAGCGATCGTCTGGTCCCAAAGCGCCGGACTGGGTCAATGCACGCTCCCGACCGCGCATGCGTCAGGCCCCGAGTCGGAGGCTTGTTCGGGTGGCCCTTCAAACATTTCCATCTTCTCCTTCGGCGTCCAGACCCGAGAACGCCATCGAATTTATCAATCCCATGCTCGGCATACAAACACAACCAGACAGCGAAAAGTCAAATGCCGCTGATTCGCCACGCCCGCCCCAGGGCACCCACCTCCGACACCCTTGGCTTCGCGCCACCAAGGAGAGGATCAAGAGGGACCGAGCGCCTTGCCGGGTCCCACCCAGGACGGGAGCCAAGGGGGGGACCCAAGACATCGACGTACTGGCTATGTGCCATCATTGAGGGCGTCGGGCGAGGCGATCCCGCCCCGTCATTCACCAACGGTGCGGAGGTCAGCAGGTGACAACGCCCATGTTGCCCACACGTTTCTCACCAGTGCTCGCCGCCCTGCTGTTGCTCGCGCTCCTTCCAAGCCCGAGGGCCGGGGAAGAGGCGACCCCACCGCCCCCCGTCACATCCGCCCGCGCGGAGGAGCACCACCTCGCCCATCGCCTGCTCAAGGACATCGAAGAGGCCGTCGCCAGGGTCGATCCGTGGCTGCAGCGCTACGGCTATGGCGCCGTGTTCGTCCTCGTCGGGGTCGAAGGGTTCGGAATACCCGCCCCGGGACAGACCATCCTTGAGGCGGGGGCCGCGGCCTCGGCTGCCAAGGGCTCGCGGTTGCGTATCCATTGGTTGGTGCTCACGGCCTTCCTGGCGGCCTCCCTCGGGGCCACCCTCGGTTACCTCATTGGCCGCACGGGAGGGCGGCGCTTGCTCAAGCGTCTGCGCATCCCGGAACGACACCTGGATCGGGTGGAGTCGGCCTTCGACCGCTATGGGGTCTGGCTCATAGTCTTGGCCCGCTTTTTCGACGGTACCCGGCAACTGCACGGCATCGCGGCCGGTGTGCTCGGCATGCCCTGGGTACGCTTCCTGATCTTCAACCTGGTAGGCGCGGCCCTGTGGGCCTGCTTCTGGGGACTGCTGGTCTATTACCTCGACCTCCACCTCGACCAGGTGGTCAGCCTGATCCGACGCCTCAACCCCTGGGTGGCCACCCCCACCGTGGGAGCGTTGATCGCCCTTCTCGGCCTCCTTTGGATGAGATCCGTGCGGGACCGGCGGAGCCCGCCTTGAGCCCCTGAGCGCCACTGCGAGACCCCGAGCTCGCAAAGACCGGGCGCCAAGATCGGCCGAGCTCCACCCGACCGGACCATCCACCCCATCGGCTCAGTGGAGCTAGTCACGTCAGGAGGACGCTACCCCATCGCCCACCGCATCCGCCGGATCACTCCTGAGGCACGGCCCGGCCGCCCGCCCCGGCTCGTAGACCCCCGGGATCGACTCCGCCAGGATGCCCGCGTGGATCGTGAAGACGGCGACGGGCACCCCGAGCAGCAGGCCCCAGATCCCGAAGAGGTGCTCGCCCACCACCAGGACGACCAGCACAAGGACCGGATGCAGATGGAGAAACTTGCCCACGATCTTCGGCGACAGGATCATCGACTCGATGGCATGGATGACACCGATGCCGAGCAGGGCGTAGAGGGCCATCGCCAGGGAGCCGTCCGGCTGCAGCAGGGCCTGGAGGGTGATAGGGATGGCCGAGAGGAGGATGCCCAGCACCGGAATGAAGCTGGCGATAAAGACCACCAGGCTCAGCAGGAGCTCGTTCTGCAGACCGAGCAGCCGCATCAGGGCCAAAGTCAGCAGGGTGTTGAAGACGGCGATGACCCCCTGCGCGGCGAATGATCGGCCGATGAGCCGGGCCACCGCCGCCAGGTTCGGCACAGCCTTGGCGTAGAGCCAGGCGAGCCGACCCTCGCGTAGCCGCTGGGCCCCCCGCTTGAGTCCCAGCATGTCGAAGCTGATCAGGATCGTCAGGAGAAGTGCGGTGCCGACCTGGGCCGGTATGGCGATCAGCCCCCGGACGGCCGACGCAACACGATCGGCGACGGTCGAGTCCTGTAGCTGCCGCCAGGCCTGCTTCACTTGCGCCTGCCCCCACTCCGCCACGAGACGTGTCCGCTGGGCCGGGTCTCGATCGAGATCCTCCAAGGCAAGCCCGGCCAGGCGCTCCTCCAGCCGCCCGGTGTCTAACGACAGTCCCTCCCGCTCAGCCGGAGGCAGGCGGGCCAGATAGGACGGGCCGCGCTCCGCGACCAGGGCCGGCGCCTTGACCGCCAGGAACCATTGATCGAACCGCGGGCCCGGGGCCCCCACCGACGTCCACCTGGTGGCTCAGGCGGGCCTTCGCCGCGGCCTCGTACGCGATCTCGAAACCGGCCTGCGCCCGTGCCTGTACATGGGCGAAGCTTGCGAAGGCACCCTCCCCCGCTTGTCCCTGGGTAACGTATGCCCGGAGGCCGGCCTGGTAGCGTGGGTCCCCCGGGGCCCCGTAGCCCCGGCGAAAGAGATAGGCCCCGACGGTCCGCGCCAGGGCGTGCTCGGGCACCTCCTGGGGCCGCAGACCCTCCGCATGGGCCACCAACAGCCGCCCCTGGAGCACGAGCTGGGGAACCATGAGGGTGGCCAGCCCCCAGAGTAGGACGACGATCCCGGCGAAGGCGCCAAGGGTCAGCCAGCGCTCCAGCGAGGGCCGCTCACGGCCCGGACTGATCCGGCGCGCCAGCGGGACCACGGTGGCGCGCACGAGATAGGTGAGCAGGAAGGTGAGGAAAACGATCGGGAAGACATCATGAAGGACATAGAGGACCAGGAGGAAGCCCGTCCAGATGAGGACGTCCTCCCAGGACAGCCCATATGCCGTGGCCGTGGAAACGGGGATCGGCGGCCAGGCGCCTGCGGAGCCCTACGGCCCCGCCGTGCGCCCGGAACCGCGCCGAGCGACCAACCAGACCGCTAGGAGTCCCAGTGGAACAACAACGGCGAAGAGGGAGAGTTGGTCCAGGTAGCCAAGGCCAAGGGCCATCACCACGAGAACGGCGCTCAGGGGCAGGTAGGCCCAGTACAGATGGATCCCTGCCAGATAGCACGACAGGGCGAGGACGAGCAGCGAATAATCTGCCGCTGCGCCCCGAGAGGCGACGTCCACGGACTCGAACCAGAGGACGACGTTGATTGCCACCAGCGTCCCCAGCCAATGGAGAGCCTGGGCCCGGATCAGCGCCCAAAGGGGTCGGCCTTCGCCCCTGTGGCGTTGCCAGGCCCGAACGATGCTGATGCCCGCGTAGACGAGCACCAGGAAGAGCCAGTAGAGCCGCCCGCCGCGATGCTCGATCTGCGTGACGCCGACCCCCACCAAGGCCAGGGCCACCATGACTCCGAAGAGCCACAGATCCACCCTAAGGCTGGACGCCTCCGCGCTCCCTTGGGCCGAGGAGCGACCTGGATCTTTGTCATTGGCCATCGCATACCTCACTGTTTCGTCGTGTAAACCGTGGCTGCACCGGGCGAGACGAACCGGCCCGCCCACCAGACTGGCCCCCGGGCGCAAAGACTCCCCACGCGCTCGTCCAGCCGCGGGCATGCCGGACGAATCCGCCCGCTCGCCCAGATTCTGGGACCCCGCACGCGGCTCCGGGCATCGGGGCCGCCCAGACCCGACCCCGCTCGTGCAGACGTTGCTGCTGGCCGGACCAACGTCCTCAGCGCTGCTGCGGGATATAGGCGTAGGCCTTGGGAACGTCCATCCCCCTGATCTCGAACGCCTGGCTCTGCCAGAAGCTGCCTAGGGAGGCGGTCTGGCCCCCTGGGAAACTCCCCACCCTCACCTCATTGGCGGTGACTTCGTAACTCCCAGATCCCGAGGGTATCTTGAGATAGACCTGGCAGGGACTGGAGTCGCAGGTGCCTGTATCCCCGGGGGCCAGGGTCACTTGGTCAAAGCCGGTAACGTCACTGCCACTGGAGGCGCAGCCCGTGAGCAAGGCGCCGATCAAGACACCCAGCCACCCCCTCACTGGGGCACCCAACCCGGCGTTTCGCGACGGCTTCGTTTTCATGTTCGTTCCTCGGACTTGAGCGTCGATGTTCCTTGAGCCATCCTGGCTGTGGAGCCCGACGTATTGAGCATAGGCCGGAAGGCGCAGTCTGGATCGGGAATACGCGGGCCGCTCCCGTGCGAGAGCGGCCCTTGTTGTCACGCCCAAGAGTCCCTTCAGCCTGGGCAGCCCTGCGGGGCTAATGCGGCCCGCCCTGCATATGATGCACCGGGTTGCCGTCCACCGCGATGGCCCCCGTGTCTTCGAGCTTCTTGATGTCCTCCTCGCTGAGCTGCGGCCGGTCGACCGTGATGGTCAGCTTGTCCAGCTTGGCGGTCAGCGGGAAGGGCGGCTGGTAGTCGGCGTCGTTCACCCCGGTCAGGGTGTCGGAGCCGATGTCGAAGGACTCGTCCCATTGCAGGATCATCGGGAGCGTGTGCGGCAGCTCGATGGTCTGGACCGCCTTGCCGTCCACCTTGAGGGTCCCTGTGCCACCGCGACCCACGCCGCTCATGTTGTTGAAGGCCAGGGTGCCGACCCCGAGTCCGTCGTACTTGAAGTCGAACTCGATCGTGTGCTTGCCCGGGCTCAGCGCCTCGGTCCCCTCCCACTTGATCCGCTCGAGGTCGGCCATGTTCCACAGGAACACCGGCTTGCCTTCGAGCAGGTAGAAGCCGTAGCCGCCGAAACGGCCGCCCGAGGTCAGGATCATGCCTTCGGCCCCGCCTTCGGGCACCTCGATCTCGGCCGTGATGGTGTAGGAGGTGTTGAGCAGAAACGGCGAGGAACCCTGGGGCAGGCCGACCATGGGACGGGTGTAGACGAACTGGTCCCGGCCGGCGGTGATGTTCGGGCGCGGCGCCGCGACGCGGGCCGCGACCGAGGCGTCCAGCGGGAAGACCTGGTACTTCTTGGCCTCCTCGATGAACAGCGCCTTCAACTGCGCCACCCGCTCCGGATGCGCCTCGGCGATGTCGTTCCTCTGGTTCATGTCGGTGGTGAGGTCGTAGAGCTGGAGCACCTGGTTATTCAGCGGGTCGGGATTGGCCGGTCCGAAGGCTTGCCACGGCGCCCGGTCGACCTTGGTACTGAGCAGCCAGCCTTCGTGGTAGAGCGCCCACTGACCCATCATCTCGAAGTACTGGGTCGTGTGGCGGCTCGGCGCGTCCGCGTTCGCCGCGTCGAAGGTATAAGCGAAGCTCGTGCCCTCGATCGGCGCCTGCTCGATGCCGTCAACCGTCGTCGGCGCGGGGATGCCGGTGACCTCGAGGAGTGTCGG
>JBAPYD010000134.1:0-2556 GCA_049284555.1 Chromatiaceae bacterium
GGTGGTGCACTGGGCCACGGGGGTGAAGCTGGAGGTGCTCGGGAGCTGGTTTCGCCATCTGAACGGTCGCCCGCCGCCGCGTGGCCCGCTGCCGGAGAGCAGCGGCTCCATGGTGCGCACCCGCGCCCAGCAGGCCCAGGCCTCGCTCTTCGGTGTCATCTATGCGCGACACTACAACCCCGATATGGGCGGCCGCGCCATGGACCCTTGGGGTCTATTGCGGGCCTACGAGCTGTACCTGTCCCTGGGCACCGCCGGGCGGACAGCACCGCTCAGCATCAACGACGCCTGGATCCTCGCCCGGGACCTGCGGGGCGGCCTCGCCTCCCTCGACTGGTGCCCCGACTGCCTGGCGTACTACGTGGCAACCCAGGACGGGATCCTCGTCGGGTGCCCACTGTGCGCACTCTACGCGCGCGCCGGCGGCAAGTCCGTCCGGGCGCACCAACGAGCCCCAGATGCGAGCGCGCTCCAGGCCAGCCTCTAGCCGTTGTGTCGTCGGCGCCCTCCTCGCTGTGGCTGTGGCCCCAACGATGTCCACCGCCGCCGGCTTCTACGAGCGCAGTGCCGAGGGCTGGTTCTGGTACCGGGACCCACGCGTACCAAGCGTGCCTGTTCCAGCGCCGGGCGCGCCGCCTCCCGTAGCACCCGCACCGCCACCCGAATCTCTTGCCGAGTCTCCTGCGCAACCCGGTCCCGCGCCGCTCTCCGCCCAGTGGTTTCGGGAGAACCTGGACCGGTATCGCGACCGCGCCATCGACGAGCCGTCCCCCGAGAACGTCGCCGTCTACCTGCACCTTCAGCGCATCGCGATGGACAAGTCATCCCGGTTTGCAGCGGTCTCCGAGCGCGTAGTGCAGGGCGACCCAGTCCTCGACGAGATCACCCGCCGCCCGACGGCGACCTTTGGCGCCAACCTGGTGGACCGGAACGCCGGCGCGGCGATGGACAGCCTGCTCGGGCGCCTCGCCCAGTCTGCCGCGCTGTGGTTCTTCTACCGCTCGGACTGCCCCTATTGCGACGCCCAGGCACCCCTGCTGGAGGCCCTCGCCGAGCGTTATGGCTTCGCGGTGCTCGCGGTGTCGCTCGACGGCGCGGGCCTCACAGACGGCCGCTTCCCCGACTACCGGGTTGACCAGGGACAGGCCGCCTTGCTCGGGGTGGTCTCCACCCCGGCGCTGTTCCTGGCCAGACCGGATCAGGGCGATGTCGCCCCCATCGCCCAGGGTCTTCTCTCATTGAGCCAGCTGCGCGAGCGCATCGTCCTGGCCGCGGTCCAGGCGGGGTGGATCACCGAGGCGGAGGCCGAGCACGCCAAGGCGACGGTGACCCGGACGCACCTCGCTCCGGGCGCCCTCGCGGTGCTTCCCGAGGATCCAGCGTCCCTCCTCGAGTCGCTGCGTCGCCTGGCCCTGCAAGCCCCCTCGAAGGAGGCACCCCAATGAAGCATCTGAGCGCCCCGCTCCTCGCACTGGTCGCCACCCTGGTGACCGACACCGGTGTCGCAGCCGGCATCGACACCCAGTCGCGCGCCCTGTTCGAGTCCATGGTCAATGTCACCAACCCCTCGGCCCACATGGGCCAGCGCCGCGGCGCCTTCGCGGCCGGTTCGGTGGTCACGAGAAACCGGCTGATGAACGAGTCCCTGTGGCACTTCGTGCCCCCCTCCTTCGAGGCCGGCTGTGGGGGCATCGACATGTTCGCGGGCTCCTTCAGCTTCATCTCCGCCGAGCAGTTCCAGCAGCTCCTGCGCTCCATCGCGGCCAATGCCACCGGCTACGCCTTCGAGGTGGCCCTGACCGCCATGTGCCCGACCTGCGTCGAGGTCATGGAGTCCCTGCAGCGCAAGCTCCAGGCGCTCAATCAGGGCTACGCCAACTCCTGCCAGCTCGCCAAGGGCCTGGTCAACGACGTGGCCAGCGCCTTCGACATCCAGCACAAGGACAACACCTCCCTGGTGGCGATGGCGAAGGGCCTGGGGGACGTCTTCGAGACCCGCAGCACCGCCACCGGCGAGAGTCCCATCGCGCAGGTGCGGGACAACCTGAGCGAGGAGGAGCGTGCCGAGGCGGATCTGCAGGGGAACCTGGTCTGGCAGGCGCTCAAGCGCCAGGGCGCGGCGGGCTGGTTCGTCGGGGGCGACGATGCGCTGCTCGAGGCCATCATGAGCGTCACCGGCTCGGTGATCCTGGGCCCGCCGGAGCCCGCACCCGATGGGGCCGGAGAGAACTTCGGGGTCACCCTGCTCCCGGGGAACGTCATGACCGTGCGGGATCTGCTCTGGGGCAGCAGCGCACACGAGGACAACAGCAGCGGTCAGAGCACCGCCGCCCACGTGATCAAGCGCTACCGCTGTGACACCACTACCGCCAACGGCTGCACGGCACCCACCGTGCTGACCGACACCGAGACGGTGGGCCTGGTGCAGCACACCAAGAACCTGCTCCTGGGGGACCCAACGGTCTCCGGCAGCGTCGGGCTGGTGCAGAAGTTTCGCCTGGGGGCGGAGGCCGCCAGCGCCCCCGAGCAGGCCTTCATGGAGCTCGCGCCCAACGG
>JBAPYD010000135.1:0-1952 GCA_049284555.1 Chromatiaceae bacterium
CGCGTGGACAGGTTGCTCGCCCAGGGATCCCGGCGTCCGCTCGGGGCCCGGGTGGAGGGCGCGACGACGACCTTTCGGCTCTTCGCCCCCCGCGCGTCTCGGGTGACCGTGGTGTTCTTCAGACACCTGGACGCGCCCGAGCCGACGACCCTGGGGCTCGGGCGCCTGGAGGACGGTGTCTGGGAGGCGGAGCATCCGACCGATCTCCACGGCTGGTACTACTACTATCAGGTGGACAGCCGCAGCCGCGGCCCCAACGCCCATTTCAACAGGGACTTCCGCATCCTGGACCCCTATGCCCTGGCGGCCGTCGGCCCCGCCGGCCCCGGCATCATCTGGGACGCCGGGCGCATCAGGCGACCGGCCCCGGGATTCAGCCCCCCGCCCTGGCACGATCTGGTAATCCTCGAGGCCCATGTGCGGGACCTGATCAGCCGCACCCCCATGGCCCTCGACGAGGAGGATCGGCGCGGCTTCGCGGGGCTCCGAAAGTGGCTCGATGGCCAGGGCTGCTATCTCAAGAGCTTAGGGATAAACGCCATCGAGCTGCAGCCGGTCCAGGAGTTCGGCGACAGGTACGACAAGGACTTCTATCACTGGGGCTACATGCCGACCAACTTCTTCGCCCCAGAGAGCAGCTACGCCCAGGTGCCCGCCTGCGGGTCCCAGATCGAGGAGCTCCAGGAGCTGGTGGCCGCCTTTCACCGGCACGGCATGGCCGTCCTGCTGGACGTCGTGTACAACCACGTGGGTGAGCCCAATCACCTGCTGCACATCGACAAGGCGTACTACTTCCGGCTCGACGACGAGGGCAATCTGACGAACTGGAGCGGCTGCGGGAACGACCTGCGCTGCGACACGCCGATGGGGCGCCGTCTGGTCATCGACAGCCTCACACACCTCGTCGAGACCTACGACGTGGACGGCTTCCGCTTCGACCTCGCGGAGCTCATCGGCACGGAGGTGCTCGGGGAGATCGAGGCGGCCCTCAAGCGCGTGAAGCCCTCCATCGTGCTGATCGCCGAGCCCTGGAGCTTCCGCGGGCACATCGCGCTGGCGCTCAAGTCCACCGGCTTCGCCTCCTGGAACGACGGCTATCGGGACTTCATCCGGGACTATGTGCTGGGCCAGGGGAACCAGGAGGGGCTGCGCTACTTCATGAAGGCCAGCCTCGACCATCTGACGGCCTGGCCCGCGCAAACCGTCAACTACGTGGAGTCCCACGACGACCTCTGCTGGATCGACAAGATCACGGAGAACCCCGAGCACCGGGGCCTCTTCCCGACCCCCAACGACCGGCGGCGCACCCACCTCATGGTCGCCGTCCTCATGGCGTCCCTGGGCATCCCCATGCTCGCCGCGGGCCAGGACCTGCTACGCACCAAGCACGGGATGCACGACAGCTACCGGGCGGGGGACGTCAATGCCATCGACTACCAGCGGCTCCTCGCCTTCTCCGGGTCCCACGAGTACTTTCGCCGCTGGATCCGGTTTCGGCTCTCGGATCGGGGCCGACCGTTACGCCTCGGCTACCGACCGGGCGACGACTATCTGCGCTTCTTCGGCGCCGAGCACGGATCCGCCCTGGCGGTGCTGATCAACGCCGACCGCAGCCACGGCCCCCGCCGGCTGCTCTTCGCCGTCAACCCCCACCACGAGGGCGTCCACATCTGGGTCGGGGATCTGGGTCTCGCCCGGTGGAGACAGCTCGCGGACCACGAGCGCTTCGACCCCGCGGGTCTCGAATGCGCCCGGCTGCCCTGCGCCCACGAGCGGATCGAGCTGCCGCCGCTGAGCTGTGGTCTATGGGAGGAATGAGCGTATCGGCAACCAGCGCCGAGACGGGAAGGCGCTCGCGGCCGAGATAAGGCCCCAGGCCGCGAAACTACCCCCGGAGCGTTCCCCGTCGCCCGGAGGGAGCCAAAGCGGAACCCGGAACCCACCGGCTTCTC
>JBAPYD010000136.1:0-2533 GCA_049284555.1 Chromatiaceae bacterium
GGCGTCCTGGAGCCGGTCCAGGCGGCGCCCACCATCATCGAGGACAACTGCTTCATCGGGGCCCGCTCCGAGATCGTCGAGGGGGTGATCGTCGGTGAGGGGGCGGTGATCTCCATGGGCGTCTACATCGGTCAGAGCACCAAGATCTTTGACCGGGAGACCGGCGAGATCAGCTATGGCCGGGTCCCCCCGGGGGCCGTCGTGGTCCCGGGCAGCCTGCCGAGCAAGGACGGCAAGTACAGCCTCTACTGCGCCGTCATCATCAAGCAGGTGGATGAGCGCACCCGGGGCAAGGTCGGGATCAACGAGCTGCTCAGGGATATTTGAGGGGAAGTGGCGAGTCCGAGTGGCGAGGGCCGAGGGGGGTTAGGGGGCATGGTTACCCTGTATGGGATCTCCAATTGCGACACCATGAAGAAGGCCCGGGCGTGGTTGGATGGGCATGGGGTCCGTTATGCCTTCCACGACTATAGGCGCGCCGGGGTCGATGAGTCTCTGCTCCGCGGCTGGGTCGCGGAGCTGGGTTGGGAGGCGCTGGTGAACCGCCGGGGAACCACCTGGCGCCGCCTGCCGGCGTCCCAGCGGGAGGAGATCGACGGGGAGTCCGCCATCGGACTCATGCTCGAGAATCCATCGCTCATTCGCCGTCCGGTGCTCGACTCGGGCGAGGCGCGCCACGTCGGGTTCTCCGAGACCCTGTACCAGGAGCTTTTCCGCTGATGTCACCCACCCTGGAGCTCGCCCGGGAGCTGGTCCGCCGACCCTCCGTGACCCCGGAGGATGCGGGCTGCCAGGCGCTGATTGCCGAGCGCCTGGCCCCTCTGGGCTTTCGCATCGAGCCCATGCCGTTCGGCGAGGTGACCAACCTCTGGGCCCGCCGGGGGGACACGGGTCCCTTGCTGTGTCTCGCCGGGCACACGGACGTGGTCCCCCCCGGCCCCCTGGAGGACTGGACCTCGCCCCCCTTCGAGCCGACCATCCGCGACGGCCGGCTCTACGGGCGCGGGGCCGCGGACATGAAGGGGTCCCTGGCGGCCATGGTGACCGCGGTGGAGGGCTTCCTTGCCCGCGACCCGGAGCACCGGGGCTCCATCGCCTTCCTTCTCACCAGCGACGAGGAGGGTCCCTCCGTCGACGGGACCGTGCGGGTGGTGGAGCGTTTGGTCGCCCGCGGCGAGGCCATCCACTATGCCCTCGTGGGAGAGCCGTCGAGCCGGCAGCGCCTGGGGGACACCATCAAGAACGGCCGCCGCGGCAGCCTCAATGGATTCCTCACTGTCCACGGCAAGCAGGGGCACGTGGCCTATCCGCACCTCGCGAAGAACCCCTTTCACGCCGCGGCTCCAGCGCTCGCGGCCCTGTGCGCGGAGGTCTGGGATCGGGGCAATGCGCACTTCCCGCCCACCAGCCTCCAGATCGCCAACCTGCAGATGGGCACGGGGGCCGAGAACGTCATCCCCGGGCGTCTGACCGCCCAGTTCAATCTGCGCTTCTCCACCGAGCTCACGCGCGAGGTCATCGACCAGCGGGTCCGGCGGATCCTCGACGCCGGGGGCTTCGACTATGACCTCAGCTGGCGCCTCTCGGGTAACCCCTTCCTGACCCCCGCGGGGGAGCTGGTGGACGCCGCCCGATGGGCCATCGCCAAGGTAGAGGGTATCGAGACCCAGCTCTCCACCAGCGGCGGCACCTCCGATGGCCGCTTCATCGCACCCATGGGGGCCCAGGTGATGGAGCTCGGACCCATCAACGCCAGCATCCACCAGGTGGACGAGCACGTCGGGGTGGAGGAATTGGAGCACCTCTGCGACATCTATCGATGCATCCTGGAGCGGCTCCTGATCCCGATCCGGGCCCGGGGCTGAGCCCGGATCGCCCGCGACCGATGATCGAGATCAGACCCGGCACCGACTCGGATCGGCCCCAGATCCTGGCCCGACTCGAGGAGGTCTTCGGCACGGGGCCGGCCCAGCGGGCGGAGCGGCTCTGGGACTGGCAGTGGCACCAGGACCCGCGGCTCCCGAGCCCCGGCTACCGCGGTGTGGTGGCGGAGTGGCGGGGGCAGCTCATCGGAAACCTGGGCACCATCCCCGCCGGGCTGCACATCGCCGGGGAGCCGGTCCAGGCCTGGTGGTTCGTGGACATGCTGGTCCATTGGGGCCTGATGAGAAAGGCGCTCCGGGAGCACAGGCGGGCCCCCGGGCACGAATCCTCGGACCTCTCCAAAGGGATCGCGGCGGCCCTGTTCGACCATCCCGCCGCCGGCCCCATCCAGATGGGAAAGCACATCTCCGATTCCATGATGACCATCGGTGAGCGGCTGGGATTCCTGATCCAGCCGGAGACCGGGGTCCTCCATCGCCGGGTCTCCACCAGGCATCGGCTGGGGCGAATCCTCGGACCATCCCTCGGGAACCTCCTCGGCGGGGCCGTGGACCTGGCCCTCGGCCCGCTGCCCCGCCTCGAGCTCCCGGTGCGCGTCCACGCAGGCCCCTTCGATAGCCGCTTCGACCGCCTGTGGGAGGCCCTGAAG
>JBAPYD010000137.1:0-2098 GCA_049284555.1 Chromatiaceae bacterium
GATGTCGCCAGGGCGCTCCCGCAAGGGAGGCAGACGGATGGGGAAGACATGGACGCGGTACCACAGGTCGGCCCGAAAGCGCCCGGCGGCGACCATGGCCTCCAGGTCCTGGTGGGTGGCGGCGATCAGGCGGACGTTCGCGTGCAGGCTCTGGTGCCCCCCCACCCGCTCGAAGCTCCCGTCCTGGAGGATCCGCAGGAGCCGAACCTGGACCGCGGGGGTCAGCTCGCCGATCTCGTCCAGAAACAGGGTGCCCCCGTCCGCCCGCTCGAACCAGCCCTGGCGGCGCGCCACGGCACCGGTGAAGCTCCCGCGCTCGTGGCCGAACAGCTCCGAGTCCGCAAGCTCTGGGGGGATGGCCCCGCAATTGACCCGCAGGAAGGGGCCCGCGGAGCGGGAGGAACGCCCATGGATGGCGCGGGCGACCACCTCCTTACCGGTTCCCGTCTCGCCCAGGATCAGGACCGGGGCATCGGCCCGGGCCACCAGGTCCACGGCGCGCATCACGGACTTCAGCCCCGAGCCCTCGCCCACGATGGTATCGGCGATGTCCTGCCGACCGAGGCGCGCGAGGAGTGAGCGTCGATCCGCCTCGGCGGCCTCCCGCAGGGCGCTGAGCTCCCGCAGCTGGCGGTCGTTGCGCAAGGCGGCCGTGATCGGCTCGCACAGGGCGGCAAGCAGGGGCTCGTGCGACCTGTCGTAGGTGGCGCCGGCGCCGCTCCCGAGGACCAGGGCCCCGAGCGCCTGATCCTCCCAGATCAGCCCCCGAGCGAGGACCGGGCCCTCCCAGTCGTCCGGGAGCAATCCACCCAGACGGCCCCGCACATCGGCCGCATCGCCCCTGAGGACCTCCGCGGACAGGCACCAGCGGGTGAAGGGCTCCGGGTTCGCCAGGCTCCGCTCCGGTAGGTCCAAGGCAGGGACCGGCGCCGCCCCGACGGGACCGGCCGAAGCCTCGGCAATGGTCTCGAGGCGCCGCCGTTCCAAGTCCAGGGCACGGACCAGCAGGCGATCGCACGGGATGCGCTGGGCCACCACCGCCGCAATGGACCGGGCGGACAGGTCCAAGCGGGGCACGTTGCCGGCCTGGCGCCAGACGTCGAGCAGGAGCGGGAGGAAGCGTTCCATGGCCCCGAAGCATACCGCTTTTCCAGCAAATGACACGGGGAATCCAGAGGACATCACGGGTTTCAGATGGGAACAGACCCCGATTCCCGCCTCCGACGGCCCAGGCGCCGATCCGCTTCGATGGCACGGGCGTTGCGCGCCGGGTGGTGCTATGTCGACCGAACCGGAGTCTCACCGTGATCCAAACGATCGCCCTCACCGCCGGCCGCCTGTTCACCGGGCATCAGCGCCGCCTGCAGCTGTGGCTGCTCCTGACCGCCGTGACCCTCGCCCTGCTCTTCGGCGCCGAGCACTGGATACCGCGGTGGTCCGACTCGAGCGGAATCGCCCCGATCACCGTCCTGGCGATATTCGGTGCCGCCCTCCTTTGCGAGTACCTGGACTCGAGCCTCGGCATGGGCTATGGCACCACCCTCACCCCGATCCTGTTGATCGTGGGCTTCGAGCCGATGGCGATCGTGCCCGCGGTGCTCCTCTCGGAGCTGATCACCGGGGTAGCCGCGGGTCTGCTCCACCAGCGGGACGGCAACATCGATCTGCCCAACGACCGACGCGCCCGCAAGACCCTGTTCCTGCTGGCGATCCTGAGCAGTGCCGGGGCCCTGGCCGCGGTCACTCTCGCGGTCCGCCTGCCGGACCAGTGGTTCGGATACGCGATCGTCACGATCGTGCTCGCCATGGGGGTGGTGACCCTGGGGAGTGCCCGCCGGCGCATCCGCTACCGGCCTGCCGGCATCCTCGCGATCGGTGCGATCGCCGCCTTCAACAAGGGGCTCAGCGGCGGCGGCTACGGCCCCCTCGTGACCTCCGGCCAGGTGGTCTCCGGGATACCCGCTCGCCAGGCCGTGGTCGTCACCTCCCTCGCGGAGGCCTTCACCCTAGAAGCGGCAGTTTGACCTTGCCCTCAGACTCGTAACTGGCTGAAATACCGGGGCATGGAGGCGCCTATGACCAATCAGACGGTTCACCC
>JBAPYD010000138.1:0-2930 GCA_049284555.1 Chromatiaceae bacterium
GAAGAAGGCCTTCATGCCCTCCTCGTCCTCGCTCTTGTTGGGATAGATCTCCGAGTAGGTCCCCTCCAGGTAGACGGGGGCCAGCACGCCGGGGGCGCCATGACCGGGACCCGCGAGGAAGATGGCCTCCTGAGCGTGTTGATTGATTAGGCGGTTGATGTGCACGTACATGAAGGAGAGGCCGGGGCTCGCCCCCCAGTGGCCCAGCAGGCGCTTCTTGATGTGCGCTTCCTTGAGCGGCTCTCGCAGCAGGGGGTTGTCCCGCAGATAGATCATCCCGGCGGCCAGGTAGTTGCAGGCCCGCCAGTAGGCGTCCATCTTGGCGAGCAGGTCCTGGGACAGGGGGCCCGCGGAGGGAGATTGGTCGGCCATGGTTCTCTCCTTTTGGTGGTGTGCTGCCTCTCTCCCTCGATCTTAGGGGGAGTCAGTGACTTTTTGGTGACGAGCGGGGGAGACGCGGTCGGGGCCTAAGCTCGGGCCGCGGGTCGATGGACGCGAGGGGTAGGTTGATGGTCGGCGCTATCGCGCCAGGCGGTGCACTGGCGTGCGGGGACGCGATCCATGCGCCAGGAGGGGATGGCCCTGGACCAGAAAGACAGGGGGCTATCCACCCGGCCCAGGGGGACCTGACCCAGGAAGTCCCAGGCCCGGTGAAGCGCGGGCAGGGGGTCGGCCGGATCGACGGGGGCCGAGGCGAGTGACTTGCTCAGCTTGCGTCCGTCCGGGCCCAGGGCCAGGGGCACATGGGCGTACTCGGGGGTGGACAGATCGAGCGCCCGCTGCAGAAGGATCTGGCGGGGCGTGGATGCGAGCAGGTCGGCACCGCGCACCACCCGGGTGATGCCCCGCCAGGCGTCATCCAGCACCACGGCCAGGTGATAGGCGTGGATCCCGTCCGCGCGGCGCACCACGAAGTCCCCGACGGTCTCCCCCAGGACCTGATGCTGCGGGCCCTGGATCCGGTCCACGAAGCCGATCTGGGCCCCCTCGGTACGCAGGCGCTGGGCGCGCGCGGACCGCCCCTCCGGGACCCCCGCGCGACAGGTCCCGGGGTAGATGGGACCCTCCGGGCCGCTGCGGCCCGCCGCCGCGACCTCGGCGCGACTGCAGCCGCAGGGATAGGTCAGCTGGGCCTCCGCGAGCCGGTCGAGGGCCGATTCGTAGGCATCGATCCGGCTCGTCTGGAAGAGGACCTCCCCGTCCCAATGCAGGCCGAAGGCCGCGAGGGTGTCGAGGATCCGGCGGGCCGCGCCCGGGACCTCACGGGGCCGGTCCAGGTCCTCCATGCGGACCAGCCATGCGCCGCCCGCCGAGCGGGCGTCGGCGAAGCTGGCGACCGCCGCGATGAGTGAGCCGAAATGGAGTGGGCCGGTAGGCGAGGGGGCGAAGCGCCCCCGGTAGGTGATTGTTCGCCCGGAACCAGGGGGCACCGGCGAGCCCATCGTGACTACCCGCGCTGCCGCTCGCGGATCTCGTCGAGGGTCTTGCAGTCGATGCAGAGGGTGGCGGTGGGCCGCGCCTCCAGCCGGCGGATGCCGATCTCCACCCCGCAGGCCTCGCAGTAGCCGTACTCGTGGGTCTCGATGCGCTCCAGGGCCTCGTCGATCTTCTTGATCAGCTTGCGCTCCCGGTCGCGGGTCCGAAGCTCCAGGCTGAACTCGGACTCCTGGGTCGCGCGATCGTTCGGGTCGGGGAAGTTGGTCGCCTCGTCCTGCATGTGATGGACGGTACGATCCACCTCCTCCATGAGGGACTTCTTCCACGCCAGCAGGATCTGACGGAAGTGCTCCTCCTGCGCGGGGCTCATGTACTCTTCATCGCTTGCGGCGCTGTAAGGCTCAAACCCGAACGCCTTGGCATCTTGGTTGGGGGCTCCGGCCATACAGGTCCTCCCGTTGGCTCCCGGTGGTGCGGCGACCCCCCTTCTCGGCAGACAAAGGGCCGGACCGCCACGAAAAACGCCCCTTACTACCAGATCGGGGCGTGGGGAGCAACCTTCAGCGAACCGGTGTCGCCAAGATGCCCCATCCGGAGGCAGGCCGATCCCATCCCATCCCCGTTGGGGATGTCCTGCGTCCTCGGGCCCCTTGGGTTAACCTGTGAGCCATTGAAATGGCCGGGGCGGTACGATTTCCCCGGCCCATCCGACGAGGTGAAATCGATGTATGGATTTCAGGCCCTGATCTTCGACGTGGACGGGACGCTCGCCGATACGGAGCGGGACGGCCATCGGATCGCATTCAACGCCGCCTTCGCGGAGGCCGGGCTCGACTGGGTCTGGGACGTCGAGCGTTACGGACGCCTGCTCGCGGTCACCGGGGGGAAGGAGCGGATCCGCCGCTACATCGAGGAGGAGGGGGTCGCGCTCGACCCGGCCCTGGACCCGGATGCCTTCATCGCGGGACTCCACCGCGCGAAGACCCGGCACTACGTGGCCCTCCTGGAGACCGGGGCCATTCCCCTGCGCTGCGGTGTGGCGCGGCTGCTGCGGGAGGCCCGGGAGGCGGGGGTGCGGCTCGCCATCGCGACCACCACCACACCGGAGAACGTCTCCGCCCTGCTGCGCTGCTCCGGCGGTCCCGAGATGGAGGGCTGGTTCGAGGTGATCGCGGCCGGGGACGTGGTGCCCCAGAAGAAGCCCGCCCCGGACATCTTTGTCCTGGCCCTGGAGCAGCTCGGCCTGGAGGCGCGCGACTGCGTGGCCCTGGAGGACTCGGACAACGGGGTCAAATCGGCCCTGGGGGCCGGACTGGAGGCCCTGGTGGTGACCGAGAGCACCTACACCCGGGGTCAGGACTTCACTCCAGCCCCCCTGGTTGTGGACTGTCTGGGCGAGCCGGACCGGCCCGCCCGGGCGATCGTCGGGGACCTGGGGGGATCGGCGATTCTCGACCTGGCCGCCCTGGACCGGCTGCACCGGGCCGTCTATC
>JBAPYD010000139.1:0-1911 GCA_049284555.1 Chromatiaceae bacterium
GCGCCGCACCACCCCCATCGCTGCCTGAGAACGCCTGCGGCGCAATCACAACAGGTTTTTTATCAAAAGGGACGGGAGGAGGATACCCCCCTACCCACAGGAAACGTAACAGAGGCCAATATTTTCACTTGTTCTCACAGCAGCACCCCTTTCCAAATAGACCGATCCTTATAACACCTAGCCATTCAAGACAGGACCATGTCCCCCCCATGATGTTTCCCCCAGGATTCAACCCCGCCGGGACCTCAAGTATCTGGAGGATCGAGGGTCACCAGACGGTCCAAGACAATCTCGCCCTCGCGAAGGAATACAGGTTATTCGGCTCGGAGGCGAACCAGGCGAAGGTCCTCCAGGCTAGCGAGCTGACGGTCTTCTTGAAAGCGGGCGCATCCCTGTCCGCGTAAGCGGTGAGAAAGGCCACTCGGGAAGACTCAAAACCCGCGCCTTGGGTGAGCGCAAGCAGGGCGTCGCGCCGCCGTTCGCTCACCGGGCCATCGGTCGCGGCGACCTCGACGAATAGGACCAGCGGTTCGGCCGGCCCGAGGTCGACCAGGATGATGTCAGGAAGGTTTCGATCGGCCGCGATCTTCAAACCGATCTCGGACGCCAAAGCGTCGTCGCGCGCGACAACCTTGTTACCGCTTTCGCTCAGCCAGAGCACCACCGGCAGTTGAAGGAATCGGGGCGCGAAGGTTTCGATTACGGCCCGGGCGATCTTGGAACTTGATCCAGGGGCAAGCCGACGAGTTTCCCCGTTCGGGAAGGCCACCATAATACCGTCGCTACTCGACGCAGCACCGCTACGGCGTAGCGCGATCCGGGCCAAGGCCCCTTTCGAAAGGTGCGCGCGCTGCCAATTTATGATCGCATCGTGCAGCACCTGGCCGGACAGATGCGGGGCAAACAGGGCGGAGAAGCCGGCCTGAAGCGCATAGCGTGGTCTAGGCGATGTCGTCGGCAGATCCTTTCGCTCCAGCGCCGCGCCCACTGCAACCAGCCCTTCGCGAAGCTGCGGCTTGTGTCGATTCCACACCAAGGGACCCGTGCTCACCGAGTATCCCCAGTCCCGCAGGCGCGCGGGAAAGGCAGCCGCAGTTGCCAGCAAGCGCACCTGAACTCGGGTGCGGGGCACCAGCCAAGGTTCCGACGCATCCGCGGGCAAGCGAAAGGTGCCGGCGGGATTCTTGGTCAGTCTTCCGTCAGCAGCGAGTGACACGGTCACTGCTGATGCGTCCCGATAGGCTCCATCCTTGCGGTAAACGGCCAACAGGGTCTCCTGCAGGACATCGTCGAAGACCCCCTTGCGGGCATCGACGAAATCAAGGCTCACGGGCGGTGCCTCGACCGCCAGCAAGCCGCGGAGACGCTTGAAGTAATTCCCGGCCAGGAAAGATGTCGGGGTGACGTACGCCACGATGCCGCCGGAACGCGCATGACGAAGGGCAAGGTCGGTAAAGATGCCGTAGAGGTTGGCGTGCCCGTAGAGGCTGCGGCGAAACCGCAACCGTTGCTCGGGGCCGAGCCCGACGCGCCCGTAGGGCGGGTTTCCGATAACCAAGTCGAAGCCCGAGCCCGATTGCGGATCCGGCTGCCTCAGGCCGTCGCAGACCCGAACGCAATCAGGGAGGGGCCACCCGGCGGAACCAGTTGTCTCCAGCAACACGGCATCGAGGGCCACCTGGGACAGCCAGGCCGCAAACGGATCAATCTCGAAGCCCTGCAAACGGCTTCGGGTGCGGCTCTTTTGAAACGACGCCCTGCGACCAAGGATCCGGCGGTTAGGGCGTTACTTTCGTTGCGTTGTTCACTCGTGAGGTGTCTTGCTTTATGCGGCGTGACGCGCCAGTAGAGGAATTGGCGGCCCCGGGTAGTTGCGGTGTTGCTCCTGCGCGAAGTGAAATGCCAGGTAGG
>JBAPYD010000140.1:0-10193 GCA_049284555.1 Chromatiaceae bacterium
CCGACACCTCGCAGGCCGGCCCGCGCCGGCCTCGCGCTCGGCGACCCGGCCCAGGGTCCGCCTCGGCTGGGCTACCGAGCCGGTAGCCCAGGTCACTGCGCGACCCACAGCCGTCCATTCGTCCCTAGGGCGACTCGCCTGGACGCTGCACTCGGCCAAACCCCCTAACGTGTTCTGGCACCCGACGCCGTACAGTCCGGGCGAGGCCCAAACCTCCCAACGCCCCTACCCCGTGTGCTCGCATCACGAGCCCACGTGCCCACGTGCGACCACGGACAACGCCGCGATGCGCTGACTGCTCAAGGGACCAGGGGTGGAAGCGCGGTGGATAGTGGCGGAGAGAGAGGGATTCGAACCCTCGATGGGCTTTTGACCCATACTCCCTTCGCAGGGGAGCGCCTTCAGCCTCTCGGCCATCTCTCCGAAAAAGCGTGTTGCGACGGCCCTTCGTCAGGGGGGGGTGGCACGTCGCCGAGAACTGGTTGACTGAACCGATTGAAGGGCCGGGCGTACGACCATACGCCCGGCATTTTAGCGTGCCGTCGAGGGAACTACTAGCTACTCGGGATGAGCACCCTGTGCGTTGTTGGCGCCTGAACCGCCGTGAGCCGCCTCGGCCTGCTCCCGTTTGATGCGCTCGTAGATCTCCTCCCGATGCACGGCAACGTCCCGCGGGGCGTTGACACCGATGCGCACCTGGTTGCCTTTGACACCAAGGACGGTCACGGTCACCTCATCACCAATCATCAAGGTCTCGCCAACCCGGCGAGTTAGTATCAGCATTTTTTTTCTCCCTTCCGTTCCATTTTCCGAATCACGTGGCCCAAGGACCTGAGAACGTACACAATCCAGAGTCGTATCGCAGGGCGAGGCCACACCTAGACCAAGCAAGTGGCAGGCTCAATCCCAGTGGGAGTGTAGCAGTAGGACATTCCAAAGAAATATTGCCGTTTGTCAATAAATCCGACTCCCGGACGACAAGTCCTCATGGACAGGGGTCAGGGTCCGGGCCTTCGGGGTGGAGAAACCCGAGCTAAGCGGCGACCTCCCCACGATCGAGCTCGAACGCCTGATGGAGGGCGCGAACCCCCAGCTCCAGGTACTTCTCGTCCACCACCACCGAGATCTTGATCTCGGAGGTGGAGATCATCCGGATGTTGATCCCCTCCCTGGCCAGCGCGGCGAACATGCGACTCGCGATGCCCGCGTGGTTACGCATCCCGACGCCCACCAGGGAGATCTTGACAATGTGACCATCGCCAAGGACCTGGCGCGCGGACAGCTCAGACGCCGTGCGGTTGAGGATCTCCAGGGCCCGCTCGTAGTCGTTGCGATGGACGGTGAAGGTGAAGTCCGTGGTCGCCTCGTCCGGCGCAATGTTCTGGACGATCATGTCCACCTCGATGTTGGCATCCGAGATGGGACCGAGGATCCGGTGCGCGACCCCGGGCTGATCCGGCACCCCCAGCACGGTGAGCTTGGCCTCGTCGCGGCTGAAGGCGATTCCGGCGATCTGGGCGTCTTCCACGACTTCCTCCTCGAATGTGATCAGGGTGCCCTCCCCTTCGCCGAAGCTGGAGAGCACACGTAATGGGACCTTGTACTTGCCAGCGAATTCCACGGAGCGGATCTGCAGCACCTTGGACCCGAGGCTCGCCATCTCCAGCATCTCCTCGAAGGTGATGCGCGGCAGCCGGCGGGCCCTGGGCTCCACCCGCGGGTCGGTGGTATAGACGCCATCCACGTCCGTGTAGATCTGACACTCGTCGGCCTTAAGGGCCGCGGCGATGGCCACTGCAGAGGTGTCGGATCCACCGCGGCCCAGGGTCGTGATGCTGCCGTGCTCGTCGATCCCCTGGAATCCGGCGACGACCACCACGCGACCCGCATCCAGGTCCGCCCGGACCCGGGCCGCATCGATGTCGCGGATGCGCGCCTTGTTGTGGGCACTGTCCGTCAGGATGTGGACCTGAGCACCCGTGTAGGAGCGCGCGGGGCACCCCATGGCATCGAGGGCCATGCTCAGGAGGGCGATGGTGACCTGCTCGCCCGTGGAGAGGAGCACGTCCAGCTCCCGCGGGACCGGCCGCTCCTGGATGGACTTGGCGAGCCCGATCAGCCGGTCGGTCTCTCCGGACATGGCCGAGACCACGACCACCACCTGATGGCCCTGGCTCCGCCAGCGCTTGACACGCTCGGCGACGGCGCGGATGCGCTCGGCACTGCCGACCGAGGTACCGCCGTATTTTTGGACGATGAGGGACATGGGAGATTGACGGAAGCTCTCAGTATCTTCAGAGGATCTTGGGGCCGAGGGCCAATGAATTCAGCCGCGCCCTTCGGGTCCGCGCGAATGCGCAATTGCCCTTAGGGTGTTACGCGCTGCTCGACCCAGCGAGGCACCAGCTCCAGGGCGGCCGGAATGCCGCCCGGATCGCTGCCACCCGCCTGGGCCATGTCCGGGCGACCGCCGCCCTTTCCGCCCACCTGGGCGGCGACCTCGCGGATCAGGTCCCCGGCCTTGAGCCGATCGGTGAGGTCCTTGGTCACGCCGGCGACCAGGTTGACCTTGCCGTCGGACTCCGCGACCAGGACCACCACCCCGGAGCCGAGCTGGTCCTTGAGCCGGTCCAGGGACTCCCGCAGGGCCTTGGGATCGACCCCATCGAGGCGGGCGGCCAACACCTGAATCCCGCCGATCTCCCGAGCCTGGGAGGCCAGATCCTTGCCGGCACTGCTCGCCAAGCGGGCCTTGAGCTGATCCAGCTCCTTCTCCAGGGCGCGGCCGCGCTCCAGCAGCCCCGACACCCGCTCGTCCAGGTCGTCCCGGCTCCCCTTGAGCAGACCGGCCAGGCGCAGGACCCGCTCCTCATCGGCCTCCACCCAGTCGAGGGCACCCGCCCCGGTCATGGCCTCGATGCGGCGAACGCCAGCGGCGACGCCGCCCTCGGAGACGATCTTGAAGAGCCCGATGTCGCCAACGGCCTTCACATGGGTGCCGCCGCAGAGCTCCGTGGAGAAATCCCCCATGCGCAGCACCCGAACCTGGTCCCCGTACTTCTCGCCGAACAGGGCGACCGCCCCGGACCCCTTGGCGTCCTCGAGACTCATGATGCGGGTCTCGACCAGGTCATTCTCCCGGATCTGCTGGTTCACCAGCCGCTCGATTGCCAGGAGCTGCGCCCGGGATACGGGCTCGAAGTGGGAGAAGTCGAAGCGCAGGCGCTCCGGCCCCACCAGGGAGCCCTTCTGCTGGACGTGCCCTCCCAGGGTGTGGCGCAGGGCGGCGTGGAGCAGGTGGGTGGCGGAATGGTTCAAGGCGGTTGCGCGGCGCCGCGCGGCGTCGACCGTGGCCTCGACGGTGTCACCGACCGTGAGGCGACCCTCGACGACACGCCCCAGATGGCAGATGACCCCCGCCCCCTTCTTCTGGGTGTCCGAGACCTCGAATCGGCCGGAGTCGGCCATGAGCCAACCGCGGTCACCGACCTGGCCGCCGGCCTCCGCGTAAAAGGGCGTGACATCCAGGATGACCAGCCCCTCCTCATCCATGTCGAGGGTGTCGCGGGAGGCGCCATCCTGATAGAGGGCCACGACCGTGGCTCGATCGCTCAGAAAGTCGTAGCCGCAGAACTCGGTCTCCCCCTGCACATCCAGGGCCAGCTCCTGGTCCATGCCGAAGCGACTGGCCGATCGGGCCCGCTCCTTCTGGCGATCCATCGCCCGCTCGAAGCCCTCCATATCCAGCGTGAGGCCGCGCTCCCGGGCCACGTCCGCCGTGAGGTCCGTGGGAAAGCCATAGGTGTCGTAGAGCTTGAACACGGTCTCGCCGGGAATGACATGGCTCCCGCCGAGGCCGGCGATCGCCTCATCCAGGAGACCCATGCCGTGGGCCAGGGTCTCGGCAAAGCGCTCCTCCTCCAGGCGGATCAACCGCTCGACCTGGGACTGGGCGGCCGACAGCTCCGGGTAGGCTCCCCCCATCTCGGCCGCCAGGGGGGCCACGAGGCGGTGGAAGAAGGGTGCGGACTGGCCCAGCCGATAGCCGTGTCGAATGGCGCGACGCATGATGCGACGCAGGACATAGCCCCGTCCCTCGTTGCTGGGAGTGACTCCATCGGCGATCAGGAACGCGGTGGAGCGGATGTGGTCCGCGATCACCCGCAGGGACTGCTCGGAACGGTCCGCGCAGCCCGTGGCCTCGGAGGCCGCGGCGATCAGAGTCGCGAAGAGGTCGATCTCGTAGTTGTTGTGGACGCCCTGCATGACCGCCGCCAGACGCTCGAGACCCATGCCCGTGTCCACCGAGGGACGAGGCAGCGGCGCCAGGGTGCCGTCCGCTCCCCGGTTGTACTGCATGAAGACCAGGTTCCAGATCTCCACATAGCGATCCCCGTCCTCGTCCGGCGATCCGGGCGGCCCCCCCGCGATGCCCGGGCCGTGGTCGTAGAAGATCTCGGAGCAGGGGCCGCACGGACCCGTGTCGCCCATGGACCAGAAGTTGTCCTTGGCGCCGCAGCGTGAGAAGAGCGATGGATCCACGCCGATCTCGTCGAGCCAGATGCCGGCGGCCTCGTCGTCCTCCGTGAAGACCGTCACCCACAGGCGCTCGGGGGGTAGCCCCAGGACGCGGGTCAGGTAGTCCCACGCGAACTGGATGGCCTCGCGCTTGAAGTAGTCCCCGAAGCTGAAATTGCCCAGCATCTCGAAGAAGGTGTGATGCCGGGCGGTGTACCCCACGTTCTCCAGGTCGTTGTGCTTGCCGCCCGCCCGCACGCAGCGCTGGGAGCTCACCGCCCGGCTGTAGAGACGACGCTCCCGGCCCAGGAACACCTCCTTGAACTGGACCATGCCGGCGTTGGTGAACAGCAGGGTCGGGTCATTGGCTGGAATGAGTGGGCTGGAGGGCACGCGCTCATGGGCCCGCTCGGCAAAGTAGTCGAGGAAGCTCGCGCGAAGCTCGGCACTGGTGATCATGGGGGTACTCGGATAATCCCGGGGAGAAGGGTCAGTCACTCCAACGTAGGTATCGGCGGATCATCTCGGGCGGAAATCCGCGCTGCTCCAGGAAGCGTCCGCGCCTGGCGTAATCCGCCCGATCGGTCGGCGGACCCGCACCGAAGCGGCGATCGTGGGCAACGGCCAGATGGTCCGGCCAGGCGCCGTGCATCTCCTCAAGTTGGGGCTCGATCAGGACATCCGGTAGGCCCCTCTCCCGCAGCTCTGCCCGGATGCGCAGGGGGCCGAATCCCTTGCTCACGCGCTCCGCGACATAGCGCTCCACCAGGCGGGCCTCGCTCAGGGCACCCGCGAGGGAAAGGCGATCGATCACCCTGTCCACCAGCGTGGGCTCGAAGCCCCGGGCACGAAGCTTGCGGGCAAGCTCCAGACGCGAGTGCTCGCGGGCCCCGAGCAACTTGAGGGCCAGTCGCTCGATAGGGACGGAGGGATCATCCCCGGACAGGTCCGCGGACTCCCGCACCCTGTCCCCTCTGTCCGATACGTCCGCCGCGGGGTACCCCCGCTCTCGAAAGGCCGGGCTCAGGATTGGACCCCCGCTGCATCCGCCACCGGGCCGCCGTCCGCGGGTTTGGGCAGGAGCTGATCCCGGATACGGGTCTCGATGGTGCGGGCCAGCTCCGGGTTCTCCTTGAGGTAGTTGCGCACGTTGTCCTTGCCTTGACCGATGCGGTTGCCCTCGTAGCTGTACCAGGCCCCGGACTTCTCGATCACCCCGGCGGTCACGCCGAGGTCGACGATCTCACCCTCCCGGGAGATCCCCTCGCCGTAGAGGATATCGAACTCGGCCTGCCTGAAGGGCGGGGCGACCTTGTTCTTGACCACCTTCACCTTGGTCTCGTTCCCGATGACCTCATCGCCCTTCTTGATACTGCCGGTGCGGCGGATGTCGAGCCGCACCGAGGCGTAGAACTTGAGCGCATTGCCCCCCGTCGTGGTCTCCGGGGAGCCGAACATCACGCCGATCTTCATGCGGATCTGGTTGATGAAGATGACGACGCAGTTGGAGCGCTTGATGTTGCCTGTGAGCTTTCGCAGGGCCTGGGACATGAGGCGCGCCTGCAGGCCCACGTGGGAGTCGCCCATCTCGCCCTCGATCTCGGCCTTGGGGGTCAAGGCCGCCACCGAGTCCACCACCACCACGTCCACGGCACCGGAGCGGACCAGCATGTCGGTGATCTCCAGGGCCTGCTCGCCGGTATCCGGCTGGGAGACCAGGAGCTCGTCCACGTTGACCCCGAGCTTGGCCGCGTAAACCGGGTCGAGGGCGTGCTCCGCGTCGACGAAGGCGGCGGTGCCCCCGAGCTGCTGGGCCTCGGCGACGATGTGCAGGGTCAGGGTCGTCTTGCCCGAGGACTCGGGCCCGTAGATCTCCACCACCCGGCCCCGGGGGACACCGCCGATGCCGAGGGCCAGATCCAGACCCAAAGAGCCGGTGGAGATCACCTCCACGTTGCGTATCGCGCCGACGTCGCCCATCCGCATCACCGCGCCCTTGCCGAACTGGCGCTCGATCTGGGTCAGGGCGGCGGCCAAGGCCTTCTTGCGATTCTCGTCCATGGAGTCTCCAGTGGAGCTGGCGCTGAGGGCGCGACCGACGGGGCTCGCCGGTCCGACGCCTAAAGCCCGCGATTATCACATAGCCCACTGGGGCCGTCATACCTCCGATGACGCCGCTCCCCGACCCGAGCGCGCCGCCCCCTCCACCGGCGGACAACCGAGGCGCCCCCCGAGAGGGCCGGTCAGCAGGACGGACCGGCGCACACGGTAACGCGGGACCTGCCCCTGGTAACCCGCCGCCAGCACCAGCTCACGCCCGAGCCAGGGAACAGGGCCCCCCCACGCCAGCGGTGGGGGACGCCTCACCTTCCGGGCCAGGGTGATATGGGCCCGAAAGGGCCTGTTCTCGGCGGGCAGGCCCGCGGCACCGAGGGACTCCTCGAGCCGGGCGACCAGCTCGAGCAGACCGGCGCTGGGGACCGAGGGGCCAGCCCACAGGACACCCGCGCGGCCGAAGTGGCCGATCCGATCGATGCACAGCGGCGCGGGCGGCAGTCCAGCGACCGACTCCGCGGCCGCCTCGACTCGCGTGATCGCCTCGGGGCTGAGCGGCCCCAGAAAGCGCAAGGTGAGGTGCAGGTCCAAGGGATGGGTTGCGCGGGCACCCTTGGGCAGGAGTCCCCGAGACCCCCGCACCAAGGCCTCGCGGACCTCCGCGTCGGGCCAGAGGGCGAGAAACCAGCGCTCGGAACCGGCGTTCAGGCGAGGCGCTCCAGCAGAACCTCCAGGGCGAACCGCACCGCCTGATGGCGCACCTCTTCGCGGTTGCCCGCAAACTGCAGGCGCCGGGTCTGGATCTCCGAGCCAGGCAGGGCCCAGGCGAAGCACACGGTCCCCACGGGCTTATCGGGGCCGCCCCCCGCGGGACCCGCGATACCGCTTACCGCAACCGCCACCTGCGCGCGGCTGCGCTCGATGGCCCCGGCGGCCAGCTCCAGAACGGTGCGCTCGCTCACCGCCCCGTGGGCCTCGAGGGTCTCCTGGCGCACGCCGAGCATCTGCTGCTTCGCGACGTTGCTATAGGTCACGAAACCCCGGTCGAACCAGGCACTGCTGCCGGGGATGTCGGTGACCACCTTGGCGATCCAGCCGCCGGTGCAGGATTCCGCCGTGGCGAGGAGCCAGCCGCGAGCCAGCAGCAGCTCACCGAGGCGCATGGCGATGCCGTCCAGTCGCTCACTCATGACACCTAGAGTTTCAACCACCGGGATCGCTTCGACAAGGTCGCAAGCGATGTCGGGCATGGAGATGCCGAGTCGAGAGCCCCACTTGGGGGATGGGGATCGGACGCCCTCCTGGCACTCGATCTGCTCTCGTCTCCAGGCGCGCGCCTCCCCGGACGTCCGTTTACCATGGGCTCGGGCCCTTGAGCCTTGGCGGTCCACCCTTGGCCCGCGCGGGCGGCGCAAACAGTCAGCGCCAGCGCATGAGCTCAAGCTTCCCGAGGCATCCGCCCATCGCGAACTTCAGGAGCCCTCACCTTGACCGACAGCGACATCCTCGTAGAGCACAAACCCTCCCCCGCCAAGCTCGAGGTATTGGGGGTGGAGGACTGGCCCATCTGGCGCCGGGAGCCAGGGACCTTTCCCTGGCAATACACCCAGACCGAGACCTGCTACATCCTGCGGGGGCGCTTCAGTGTCACACCGGAGGGCGGCGACAGGATCGACTTCGGGCGCGGGGACCTGATCCGGTTCCCGGCTGGCCTGTCCTGTACCTGGGAGATCCAGGAGGCGGTGGAGAAGCACTACCGCTTCGACTGATCAGCGGCCGTAATCCACCTCGGGGCATCCGTCACTCAGCGTGCTCGTTCATGCTGCCCAGCCGGTACCCCTCCAGATCCAAGGTCACGTGCCGAAGGCCCAGCGCCTTGAGTGCCGTTACGACCTCATCGGCCTCCGCCAGCAGGCGGGCGCGCTGCTCGCGGGCCACCTCGATGCGCGCCAGCCCGCCGTGAAGGCGAACCCGCACCCAGTCGAACCCGCGTGCCAGCAGGAGGCGCTCCGCCTCCTCGATGCGCTGAAGTGCCGACATGGTCACCCGCTGCCCGAAGGGCAGTCGCGTGAGCAGACAGGCATTGGTGGGCTTGCGCCAGCTCGCGAGCCCCAGGGCGTGGGAAATGCGACGCACATCGGCCTTGGTGATCGAGCAGTCCAGCAGCGGGGTTCGGATCCCCAGCTCGTGCACCGCGCGCAAGCCGGGCCTGTAGTCCTTGAGATCGTCCAGGTTGGTTCCGTCCAGCACGGTGGCGAATCCCAGCCGCTCGGCCGCCGCGATGAGCTGCTCGTAGAGCGCGCGCTTGCACAGATAGCAGCGCTCCGGGGGGTTGTTCTCCATGGATTGCGGCATCGGGAACTCAACCAGCTCGTGGGGCACCCCAAGCCCAGCGGCGAAGGCCACCGCGTCGGAGATCTCCTGGCGGGCCATGTAGGGAGCCACCAGGGTCAGGGCCGCCACCCGCCCCCCCCATGCATCGCGGGCGAGCGCCAGCAGGAGCCCGCTGTCCGCCCCGCCCGAGAAGGCCACCGCGCCGGAGCCGAGCCCTTCGAGCCACTCGAGCAGACGCCGATGTGCCGGGTCGCTCATCCTTCACGCTCGCAATCTAGGCGCCCGCCCCTTGGCGTGCCGTTCGATGTCATCGCTCGCTCCAGGGACGACGGGCCGTAGCCTGAATAGACTTCCGCCGTGCCGCCAAGGACTGCGGATTGGCGGATCGCCGAGAACGCGCCACAATCCGCAGCGCCGCTGCGCATCAAGACCGACTGGGCGAGCCCGCCCTCCACCACACGTTGAGAGGAAACCACGATGTTGCCGAAGACCCGCCGCTTGGCCCTACTCGCCCTTCTGCCCGCCCTGCTGCTCAGCCCGCTGAGGTCGGGCGCGGAGGGCATGAATATCGCCGATACCGTGATCAAGCTCCCGCTGGAGGAGGGTGTCACGATGGATGACGCCGTCCAATCCATGAAGCTCCGCGCCAACACGCTCAACTTCAAGCTGGTTGCTCATCAGCCCCTCTACAAGGAGCTCGAGGCGATGGGCGTGGAGAGCAAGCGTGTGGAGATCTTCCAATTCTGCGACGCCCGCATTGCCCATGCGATGCTCTCCGAGAGTCTGGACTTCGCCGCCTATCTTCCGTGCCGCATCACCCTGATCGAGGACAAGGACGGCCAGCCCTGGCTGGTGAGCATGGACCTGGACCGCGTCATCGCGATCGCCAACCTTCCGCCCGAGCTACTGGCCCAGGCCACCAAGGTCAGGGACACGATTCAGGAGATCATGGAGGCGGGCGCCAGCGGCGACCTGTGACCCGACCCGCGGGAGGTGAGGGCGTATCGCCTCCCGTGATGCGACCGAGGGGAGACGCCGGTCGATCGCCGGCACTTACTGTACCTTGATCGCCATCGGATCCTGGCCGTGGCGCTTGAGCGTCCTACGGGCCTCCTCCATGGCCTGCTTGCCTTGGAAGGGGCCCGTGCGCACCCGATGGTAAACCTCCCCGTTTCTGATGGTGACGGACTCGACCCGGGTCGAGATGCCGAGCAGCGCCAGCTGCGCCTTCATGCGTTCCGCATCCGCGGCCCGCTTGAAGGACCCGACCTGAAGCAGGTAAGACC
>JBAPYD010000141.1:0-7192 GCA_049284555.1 Chromatiaceae bacterium
GGCCAAAATCATTCTCAGCCTGCGCTCACTCGTCAACACCGCCGGACGCTGGGCTCAGTTCTGGCAGAAAATCGACCAATTTGGTTCTGAATACTGCTGATGAGCACATTATTACAAGGCCGCACCCCCAGCCACACCGGCAGGCGAAAGCGCCCCACGTTGCGCGCGGTGGCCCCGCTGCGGGTGGGGACCATGACCGCCGAGGGGCGCATGCGCTCGACCGTGTGGTAGATGCTTTCGGCGATCAGGTCCACCGCCCGGGGCGAGCCGTCCTCCGGGGACCCGATGATCTCCGCTACCGGCCGCCGGGGGCGCTGGGGCTCCACCGAGGCGGCGATCCCGGCGAGCATGGCGACGGATTCCACCGGATAGGCCCCCATGGCGGATTCGGCGGAGAGCATGACGCAGTCGGTGCCGTCCAGGATGGCGTTGGCCACGTCCGTGGCCTCGGCCCGGGTGGGACGGCGCACCTTGACCATGGACTCGAGCATCTGGGTGGCGGTGATCACTGGCTTGCCGGCGCGGTTTGCCCGGGCGACGATGCGCTTCTGGGTCAGCGCGATCTCCTCGATGGGGATCTCCACCCCCAGGTCCCCCCGGGCCACCATGATCCCGTCGCTCGCGGCCAGGATGGCGTCCAACCTGCCGAGGGCCTCGGCCCGCTCGATCTTGGCGATCAGGAAGGGCTGGTAGCCGAGTGCAGCGGCGGCCTCGCGCACCGCCTCCATATCCGCCGCGGTGGCGACGAAGGATTGGCTCAGGGCGTCCACGCCATTGGCCGCGGCGAAGCGGAGCCAATCGTGGTCCTGCTCGGTGAAGGCGCTGATCCCCAGGTCGATCCCTGGCAGGTTCAGCCCCTTGCGCGAGCGCAGCTCCCCGCCCACGCGCACGCTGCAGACGACGTCATCGCCCTGAACCTCCTGCACCTTGAGCAGGATGAATCCATCGTTGATGTAGATCCGGTCGCCGGGCTTCACCGCGGTGGGCAGGCCGGGAAAGCTCACGCTCACCAGCTCCGCGGTGCCCTGCACGTCGCGGGTGGTGAGGGTGACGGTGTCGTCGCGCAGCAGCTCGATGGGCTCCTCGGCCAGGTCGCCGATGCGGATCTTCGGGCCGGGCAGATCCCCAAGGATCGCGACCCGCCGCCCGGTCTCCTGCGAGACACCTCGGATGGTATGGATCAGGCGCCGGTGATCCTCCTCAGATCCGTGGGAGAAGTTCAGGCGCGCCACGTTGAGGCCCGCCAGTACCATCTCCCGCAGGGTCTTGGGGTCCTCCGAGGCGGGGCCGATGGTGGCGACGATGCGCGTCTTGTGGTCGGGAAATCTCATGTCACTCACTCGCTGGTTGGGGCCTCGGGCTCGCCGGTGACCGGGCGCCTGACCTCGTCGAGACGATGGCGTCCCGCGGGAGGGTCAGGTCGATGATGGGCATGGGGAATGGGCCAAATCGGCTCGTCCGTAAATGAACGCGAATGAACGCAAAGGGTGGGGCGGGACCGTGAATCTCGGCCTTGCGGTGAGCTCGCAGAGCGGGGAACTAGCCTAGGCCTTGGGCTCGTCTCCAGGCGAGGATTGCGGCGCTGTCCAGGGCCTGGTCGGCGCGGTAGAGCCGGTCCAGCTCGGCGAGCCGGTCCGCCGGGGCGTCCCGCAGCAGGGTGCCGACGGTGAGGGCGGGGCCTTTGGCGAGGACGGCACCGCCCGAGACCTCTGTCAGATAGAGGGTGCGGTCGCCCGTGTCCATCCGTGCCTCCACGCGACAATCGAGCCAGGCGAGGGCCTCTGGGTAGAGGGGGTTGCCATCGGGCGTGCGCTGGTCCGGCAGGCCGGAGAGCTTGTCCGTGTCATGGCCGCTCGCGAGTCCGAAGCGCCACACCGCGCCCAGGTCGTCCGCCCGCAGGAGGTGCACGGCGAAGGCGCCGCTGCCCTCGATCAGCCGCCAGGTATGATGATGCTTCGCGATGCCGACCGCCATCCGCGGGAGTTCCCCAACGATCGAGGCCCGAACCGCGAAGGTGGCGATGAGTCCCCCCCGCCGGCCCCCATGGCGCGCGGTCACGAGCCACAGGGGTGGGTCGTAGAGATGAAAGACCTCCGAGATGGGGTCGCGCGGGCCGTCGGATGGGTTGTCGTCCTGCATGGGTCGGTCCGGATGCGGCGCATGTAGACGAGAGGATGTCACGGCCAGGTTACGGATAAAAGCGCCGGATGCAGAGGGCTCCGCCTATCGCATCCGTTCCAGACGGTGCTGGCGCCCGTATTGGCTAGACTTGTGGTGCGGTCGGGGGCGGAGCAACAGGGCGCGAGACCGAGGCGAATGAATGCCGGGACCAGCAGCGTGGACGTGCTCCATGGGCGTGTGAAGGGACGCCTGCGGCTGCGGGTGCCGAGTCTCTATCGAGCGCCGCGGTTGTGCCGTCGGTTGGAGGACGCCCTCCTGGAGGTGCCCGGGATGCGGCGGGCGGTCGCCAATCCGGTGACCGCCAGCCTGCTCGTGCTCCATGACCCCTGTATCGACGGGGACGCAGTGAGGAGGCGGATCGAGGTCTTTCTGGGCGCAGGACCGAGCGGGTCCAGAGGCGCCCCGGAAATTCCGGAACCGAAAGGACCGGCTTCCGATCCCGAGCGAGGTTCCTTGGGACCCGCCTTAGATTCCTGGGCTTCGCTGTTGGAGATGGTTCGTGGGCTCGCCCGTGCACCGGGGCCCGCCCCGCTCCCCGCGCGGGGAGTCGAGACGACGGGATTCGAGCCCCACGGCTGGCATGCGATGCCCCCGGAGGCGGTGCGCGAGGTCCTGCGCGGGAATCTGGCCCAGGGTCTGGGCCTGGATGAGGTGGAGCGGCGCCTCGCCCGGTATGGACCCAATCGGCTCGATCCCACGGCGGGCCGATCCGAGCTCGAGATCCTGATCGAGCAGTTTCTTACCGCCCCCGTCGGTCTGCTGGCGGTCTCGGCGGTGGTCTCCGTGATGACCGGCGGCGCCGTGGATGCCCTGGTGATCCTGGCAGTGGTCGGCATCAATGGGGCCATCGGGTTCTTCACAGAGCGCCAGGCCGAGCGCACCATCCGAGCCCTCCAGGAGACGGGTCCCCGCCGCTGCCGGGTCCTGCGCGGCGGCGAGCGGCTGGTGGCCCCGGCGGAATCCCTGGTGCCCGGCGACCTGGTGCTGCTGGAGCCCGGCAGCTCGGTCGCGGCGGACCTGCGCCTCACCGAGAGCCGGGAGCTCAGCATCGACGAGTCGGCGCTCACCGGTGAGAGTCTGCCCGTGGAAAAGGACGCGATGCGGCTCTGCGTCCCGGACGCGGCCCTGGCGGACCGCCTCAACATGGCCTACATGGGCACGGCGGTCACCGGGGGCAGTGGCCGTGGGTTGGTGGTGGGCACGGCCCTGGGCACGGAGCTTGGGCGCATCCAGTCCCTGCTGGGTGAGGTGTGCCCCCCGGATACCCCATTGGAGACCCAGCTCGATCGGCTGGGCTCACGGCTCGCCCTGCTAAGCGGACTGGTCTGCCTGGGGGTCTTCCTCGTGGGGCTGGTCCGGGGCCAGGGGTGGATCGCCATGCTCAAGGCCTCCGTGTCCCTCGCGGTGGCGGCGGTGCCCGAGGGGCTGCCGGCCGTCGCCACCAGCACCCTGGCGCTGGGTGTGGCCGAGATGCGGCGCCGCCAGGTGGCGGTGCGCCATCTGGACGCGGTGGAGACCCTGGGGGCCCTGCAGGTCCTCTGCCTGGACAAGACCGGGACCCTGACCCAGAACCGCATGTCGGTGGAGCGTGTCCTGGTCGGCCGCGATGACCGGATCGGCGAAGATCGGCGCCGGGAGCTCGCGCATCGGTTGCTCGAGGTCGTCGTCCTGTGCAGCGAGGCGTCGCTGGACGGCGAGGGGGTCGGACAGGGCTCGGCCACCGAGGTCGCCCTGATCGAGCGGGCGGTCCAGGAGGGGATCGAGGTGCCTGCGCTGCGCGGCCGCTATCCGCTCGTCGAGCTCCATCAGCGGGCCGAGGGGCGTTCCGTCATGAGCAGCTTCCACCGGGCCCCGGACGGCTCGCTCCTGATCGCGGCGAAGGGCAGCCCGCGGGAGGTCCTGCGGCGTTGCGACTACCTCGGGGACCCCGGGACGCCCCTGGCGGAGTCGGACCGGGAGCGGATCCTCGGGGAGAACGACGCACTGGCCGCCGATGCCCTGCGGGTCCTGGGGGTCGCCTATCGGCAGATCGAAGGGGGGCTCGACGGCGGTGGTCGGCTGCGCACCCGTGGGCTCGTCTGGCTGGGTCTGGTGGGGATGAGCGACCCCCTGCGGCCGGGGATGGGGCAGCTGATCGGGGCCTTCCGTGGGGCCGGGATCAAGACGGTGATGATCACCGGGGACCAGAGCGCCACCGCGACGGCGGTGGGGCGGGCCCTGGACCTCTCGGGTCGCGGAGAGGTCCGGGTGCTGGACTCCAGCGACCTGGACCGGCTGGACCCCGCGTTGCTGCGGGGCCTGGTGCCGGACGTGGACGTCTTCGCCCGGGTGAGCCCGGCCCACAAGCTGCGGATCGTCCAGTCCTACCAGCAGGCCGGGCTGGTGGTGGCCATGACCGGGGACGGCATCAACGACGGGCCGGCCCTGAAGGCCGCGAACAATGGGGTCGCCATGGGCCGCGCTGGCACCGACGTGGCCCGCTCGGTGGCGGACGTCGTTCTGGAGGACGACAACCTCCACACCATGCTGGTGGCGGTGGGCCAGGGGCGCACCATCTACGCCAACATCCAGAAGACCATCCATTTTCTCCTGGCCACCAACTTCTCGGAGATCGAGACCATGCTGGCGGCCATCGCCCTGGGTCTCGGCAGCCCCCTGAGCCCCATGCAGCTCCTGTGGATCAACCTGATGACGGACATCTTCCCGGGGCTCGCCCTGTCGGTGGAGCCGGCCCAGCCCGGGGTGATGGAGCGTCCGCCCCGGGACCCCACCGAGCCCCTGATCTCCCGGCAGGGGCTGCGACGCATGGGGATCGAGTCGGCCGTGATCACCGCGGGTGCCCTGGCCGCCTTCGCCATCGGTCGGTGGCGCCATGGGCCCGGGGCCGCACCCTCGAGCCTGGCCTTCAACACCCTCACCGCCGCCCAGCTCCTGCACGCCCTGAGCTGCCGCTCGCCGGGGCCGGTGTTCTTCGGCACCGCTCGTCTGCCGCGAAATCCCAGGCTGGAGCTGGCCCTCGGGGCCTCGCTCGCGGCGCAGGCCCTGGCCAATCTGACCCCCGGGCTGCGCCGTCTGCTCGGGCTGGTCCCCCTGAACTGGCTGGACGTCCTGGTGGTCGGGGCGGGGGCGGCGCTTCCCCTGCTGGTCAACGAATCCCTGAAGCTCGGGGGCGAGCCGGACGGTGGCCCGGCGACGGGGGCCGGTACGGCGCTCGCGGACGCCATCGCCCATGAGACGGCCTGACGAGACGGAATAGGAGGTCAGTCGATGAGCAGCGAGTACATCTTCATCTCCGAGTCGGTTACCGCGTCCCACCCCGACAAGCTGTGCGACCGCATCAGCGACGAGATCCTGGACCGCCTGCTCGCGCAGGACCCGGCCTCCCGGGTGACCGCCGAGGCCGCCCTGTTCGGCGGGGTGGTCTTCCTGGCCACCCGCATCGCCACCACCGCCCGGGTCGATCTGGCCGAGATCGCCCGTGGGGTGGTGGCCGGGGCCGGCTACCACAAAGAGGACTACGATGGGGAGGCGGCCACGGTGCTCACCAGCAGCCTGGGCACCCTGCCCGAGTCCTGCCCAACGGTGCGGGCCTCCGAGCTGGATGAGGCGGGGATCGCGGCCATCCCCGCGGGGAACGTGGTGACGGTCTTCGGCTTCGCCAGCGACCAGACGAGCTCCCTCATGCCCCTGCCGATCGTCCTCGCCCATGCCCTGGCTCGGGGGCTGGAGTCCGCGGCGCGCTCCGGTGACTTCCCCTATCTGATGCCGGACGGCAAGACCCAGGTGGCGGTGGCCTACCGGGACCGCCGGCCCCGGCGCATCCACAGCCTGTCACTGGTGATCTGTCGCCGCCCCGGGTTCGTGGTGCCGGATCGACGGGTGCGGGATGATCTGATCCAGGCGGTGATCGAGCCGGTCTTCGCGGGCCTGACGCTGGGCCCGGACGACCGGACCCAGCTCTTCTTCAACCCCGAGGGTCCCTTCGTGGGGGGCGGCCCCCAGATCCACTGCGGTCTCACCGGGCGCAAGACCGCGGTGGATTGCTACGGCGAGTTTGCCCGCCACGGGGGCGCGGCCCTGAGCGGCAAGGATCCCCTGCGGATCGATCGGGTGGGGGCCTACGCGGCCCGCTACGTCGCCAAGCAGGTGGTCGCCGCGGGGCTCGCCGCCTCCTGCGAGGTGCAGCTGAGCTACACGGCGGGCGAGCCCCATCCCCTGAGCATCCAGGTGGACAGCTTCAACACGGGCACCCTTCCCGACGATGCCATCGAGGCCCGCATCCGGCGCCACTTCGACCTGCGGCCGGGGGCCATCGTCCGCAATCTCGGGCTCCAGGAGGTGGCCGCCAGGCCGGGAGGCTTCTACCGCCACCTGGCGGCCTATGGGCACATGGGCCGGGTGGACCTAGACGTCCCTTGGGAGCGCCTGGATTGTGTGGAGGCCCTGCGAGGCGATTGAGCGAGTGGATCGGGCGGGGAGCGCTTCCGGGTCTCTGAGCCGGGGGCACCGGGCGGCGCTCAGGCCTCGGGGTCGGGACGGGCGAAGCGCATCAGCTCGAAGGCGTACCAGAGGAGGGACGCGGCCGGGGCGGCGAACTGGCCGCGTGCCGTCTGGCGCACCGCCAGGATGACGAGCAACGCGAAGGCGAGGGTGCGCAGGTCGCCGAGGCCCCCCGTCAGTCCCTCCAGGGTCCGGTCGAGCCGGTCGGCCGTCCGCCGGATCCCGGTCAGGGCGGGCGACAGGGGCGGCGGGGCGTCGATGACCTGGAGCAGGCCCGATCCCTGGATCATCGCCAACGGATCCATCCCGGCGTCCGGGTCCAGCCGCAGCAGGATGCCGGCGGTCTCGGGATTCGCGCTCACCGCGCGAACCCCGGGGAGTGCGGCCAGTCGCCCGGTCAGGGCCGTGAAATAGGGCGCGTCGTAACGGCGCCCCGGGATGCGCAGCCGCAGCCGTCCCCTGGTGCGGTGTACGGCATGGGCGAGGGGGGCCATCAGGGGCCCTCTTGAGG
>JBAPYD010000142.1:0-10075 GCA_049284555.1 Chromatiaceae bacterium
GTCCTAACGCAGCTCAACGGGAACAGGCCCGGCCATGTTGACCCACTCTCACGCGGAACATGAGGACGGTCTGCTACCGCCGGCGAGCGCCCAAGGCCTCAGGGTGGCAATCGTTTCCGACGCAGCCCCGGAGCGCAACGGGGTCGGGGCCTATTACCGCGACCTCACCGAACACCTCAAGGCCGCCGGCGCGCGGGTGGAGCTGGTGGCGCCGCGCTTCCGCTCCGGTCAGTGGTACGGCGGCTTCGCCCTGCCCCTGCCTGGAGATCCCACCCAGAAGATCCTCTTCCCCTCCCCGTCCCTGGTGAGCCGTCGCCTCGCCCGATTGAGCCCGGATGTGGTGGTGGTCCCCACCCCGGGCCCTTATGGAATGCTCGGGCTGCACCTGGCCCGCCGCATTGGCGCCGGCGTGGTCGTGGGATTCCATACCCATTTCGAGCGTCTCACCGAGCTGTTTCGGGAATGGCGGCTGCGCGGCCCCCTCTACAACGTCTATCTCAATGCCTGCCACCGGGTCTTGTTCAGCCGAAGCGACCTGGTCCTGGCGAACTCGGACGCCATGATGGAGGAGGCCCGCCGCATCGGTGCCCGGCGGGTGGGCCTCATGGGCACGCCGATCCCCAAGCGATTCCTGGACCGTGAGCCCGTCCCTGTCCGAGCCGCCGTGGACCGGGTCCTGTTTGCCGGGCGCCTGGCCCCCGAGAAGAACCTGGCCCTGGTGGTGGAGGCGGCGCGCCGACTCCCCGACATGGAGTTCCTGATCGCCGGCGACGGCCCCCTGCGCCCCTGGCTCCAGGAGCAGTGCCGCTCCCTCCCGAACCTGACGCAGGTGGGTTGGGTGAAGCGGACACGCATCCTGGCCCTCATCGACAGCGTGGATGCCCTGGTCCTGCCCTCCCGGGTGGAGTCCTTCGGTACCATTGCCCTGGAGGCCATGGCGCGGGCCCGCGCGGTCCTGGTCTCCCCTGCCTGCGGCATCCTGAGCTGGGAGCTCCTGAGCCGCGGACTGTTCCAGATCCGCGACGACGAGCACCTGTCGGATGCCCTGAACCGTCTTCGTGACCTGGACCCGGCCCTGCGCGAGCGCAAGGCCCGCATCGCTCGGGAGTCGGCCCTGGAGATCAACCGCCGCAACCTGGATCACTGGGTCGCGGTGCTCTCCGGGGACCACGGGCGCAACGTCGATGCCGGTCGCTGAGCCGGTACGCGCCCTGGTCTCGGTGCATGACGTGATGCCCGAGACCCTGGAGCGGGTCCAGTTCATCCTCGATCTCTGCGCAGCAATCAATCCAACCCCATTGACCCTGCTGGTCGTGCCGGGTCTCGATTGGGATCAGACCGGCATCGAGCGCCTGCGGGCCTGGCAAGGCCAAGGACACCGCCTCGCCGGACACGGTTGGGTCCATCGCGTGGAGCGCTTCGGCGGGCTGGGCCACCGGCTCCACGGCCTCCTGATCTCCCGACGCGTCGCCGAGCACCTGGCCCTGGATGGACCGGCCGTCGCCGCCCTGATCGGCCGCTGCCACGCGTGGTTCGCCCGCCAGGGTCTCGAGCCACCGGACCTGTACGTGCCCCCCGCCTGGGCCATGGGCAGGCTCCCGCCCAGGGACCTCACCGCCCTGCCCTTTGCTCGATACGAGGTCCTGAAAGGCGTCCTTGATCGCGCCAGCGGTCGTCTGCGGCCGATTCCACTTCTCGGCTATGAGGCGGACACCCGAGTCCGGGTCCCGCTGATCCGCCTATGGAATCGCCTCAACAGGCGCATTGCCCGAACCCGCGGCTGGCTGCGTATCGGCATCCACCCCCGGGACCCCCACCTCGCCCTCGGTGCAGACCTGCGGCGGGACCTGCGGCACTACGCCCGCTGGACGGATTACGGGGCGCTCGCGACCCGCGAAGGCTGAACCGAGGGGATACGTCGCAAACCAACCGGCGCGTGCAGGCCTTCTCCCCCAGCGGCGAGACGGTTGATCGAGCGAGGCGGGACGCATCTCACGGGACGCGCTGATTCGTTGCGCCTCCCGTGGTAAACGCATAAATCAGCCCTTCCCGTGCGGGCCAAGCAGGATCGGCCATGGTCGAACGACTTCTTCAAGAATCCCACGGAAGGGGGTCTTCAGGAGATGCTGATCGAATACGGGAATGGCATTCGATCAGCAACCGCTCAGCGCCAGTTTATCTTATAGGAAGGAATGGAGGCGTTCCGCGCCTGGGAGAAGTTCGCAAACGATATGCTCACGGTTGCCATTTCGACACCTTCGAAATTCGCGTTCGTCACCCTGGCACGTCGCATGATCGCCCCCCCCAGGACCGCATGGGTCAGGTCCACATCGGTCAGGTTGGCGTTCCTGAAATTGGCTTGTACCGCCGAGATGCCCTGCAGATTCGATCCCGTGAGATCCGCTCGTTCCAGGTTGGCGAGATTCAATACGGTGAAACCTCCCGGGTACCTGCTCGAGAGGTCGGCATTGCGCATCGTGGCCCCGACGAAATTGGCATCGTTGAGGTGGCTGTCCCGCAGGTCCGCGCCGGACAAGTCGGCCTCTCGGAAATTGGCCCGTATGAACAGGGCATCGCGTCCCTTGATTCCGTGCAGGTCACTTGCGTAGAAGTCCGTGTTGCGCATGTCCCCGTGGCACAGGTAGGCACCCCTCAGGTTAGCGCGACGCATGTCGACGCTTCTGAGATCGGCGCGAAGGAAGTTGGCGTCGGACAAATCCGCCTGGTTCAGGTTCGCGGCACCGGACGGGGTCTCCGCACCCAATTGCGCTGCTGACAGGTCCGCTCCCTTCAGGTCCGCCTTTGCGAGGTTGGCCCCCTGCAAAAGCGCCTTGGAAAGATTGGCGCCCCTGAGATCGGCCTCCAAGAGATCGCTATAGCGAAGATCGGCACCCGTGAGATCCTGACCACGCAGATCGGCGCCGCTGAGCAGCATGTCCCGCAAGTCGGCCCCAGCGAGGGAGCTCGCCTGGATTCTCTCCAGCACCTCGCCCGTTTCTTTCTTTCTGATCTCGATCATCCGAAGCCCTCTCCCATTCTGCTACGAAGCAAAGTCTCTACTGTTGTCTCACTGTGGGCAGCCTCTGCCCTGGGGAAACGCTGATTAATCGTGTCGGTCCCGCGGACCCTGTTGGTCGGCCAGTTACAAGCGTCCTCGGCGTTTAGCGCTCGAACCTACCAGGACTGGCGTCTCCCGAGACCTGAGGTATTGAGACACGGATACGGCAATGGATCAGATGGAGTGACCTACGAATGTTCCATCTCCCGGTGGCGACCCGCCTGCAAGCGGGCGCTCAGCTCGTCGATGCGCTCGAGCAGGTCCAACGCGAGGGCTGCGCCCGCCAGGTTCACCCCCAGGTCCCGTTGCAGACGAAGCGCCACGCGCGTCCGCTTGATGCTGCTCGGCGGAAAGCACCAGTAAGGACCCCGACGACCGGATGGCTCCAGCACCCCGTTCTCCACCATCGCCTCGATGGTCTCCGCCTGCACGGAGCAGGAGCGGCAGAGCTGTACGATGGTGACTTCGACGCTCTCGTCGAGGACCTCCCCGGTCAGGATCGGCTCTAGATCGGACTTGGCCATGGGTTCCGGTCACCCCCGGCTTGTGGCACCCAGATGGGCACGTGGATTGAAGCCCAGCTCCCGCTCCATCCGCTGGTAGAGGGCCCTGGCGGCATCCCCCTCGGCAGGCGGCAGGGTCACCTGCAGCACAATATAGAGATCGCCGGGCTCCTTCCCCGGAAGCCCACGACCCTTGAGCCGCAGCTTACGCCCCTGGTTGGAGTTGGCCGGGATCTTCAGGTCCACGAGGCCGGACGGGGTGGGCACCTTGATCGTTGCACCGAGCGCCGCCTCCCAGGGGGCGACGGGCAAGTTGAGGAACACGTCCGCGCCATCGACGCTGTACAAGGCATGGTCTCGAAACTCGACCTCGAGATAGAGGTCGCCCGCCTCTGCACCCCCGAATCCGGGACCGCCCTGGCCCGCGAGGCGGATCTGCTGGCCGGAGCGGATGCCCTTGGGGATGCGCACGTTCAACGCGCGCTCGCGGGTCGTCACGTGCCCGTCCTCTGTCAGCTCGGGAACGCGCAGGGTGATGCTGCGCGTCGCACCGGCGTAGCTGTCCTCGAGGTCGATCAGCACCTTGGCGTGATGGTCTTCGCCGCGCATCCGAAAGGCAGGCCGCCGTCCCTCAGCGCCGGCACCGGCGTAGCGGCGACCGAACAGCTCCTCGAAGAAGGCGCTGTGGTCGGCCGCATCGGCCGCCGTATAGCCCCCCCTGCGGAACTCGAACCCCGCGTCCCAATCCGGCGGCGGTCGAAACTCCTGCCCCGCCCTCCAGTTGGCGCCCAGCCGATCGTAAGCGGCACGTTTCTCCGGGTCCTTCAGGACCTCGTAGGCCTCGCCCACCTCCTTGAAGCGCTCCTCCGCGTCTCCCTCCTTGCTCACATCCGGGTGGTACCTCCGGGCGAGCTTGCGGTAGGCGCGCTTGATGTCGTCCTGGGTGGCATCGCGCGCCACGCTCATGATCTTGTAGTAGTCCTTGAATTCCATGTAAGGGCAAACCGGATGACGTTACTCGGATCCCGGCGTCGACAGCCGCCAGTCTGGAGCGACGGCTCGCGCAGACCCATTTCGTCTCACGGACGCTGAGCCGGCGGGAATCACCAGCCAGGAATCACGCCCTGATCATACCCTTTTCCGTGCCCTGCTTGGGTCCCCCCCAGGAGCCGGCCCGCTCCACCTTTCCCGACCCTTCGCCAACGGCTCTGCCCGGAATGACCTGGGTCAAGGAGGCGCGGATCGCCCTTTCGGTGTGCAGCGGCAATGCCTCCGGAGCCGCAAGCGCAACCGCCACGAGGGGACTACCCATGCTGCGACACGCCAGTCTCGCGCCCTTGTCCGTCGGCCGGGCGCTCGCGCAGCAACCCCTTCAGGTGGACCAGGGCCTGAACTGCGCGACCTGCCACAGGGGCCTCGATCACCCCCCAATGGGAGATGCCCTCTACGGAGCGACCTCCTACAGCGGAGCCGTGAGACCGCAGATGAACGGACCTCTGGAACATGCCCGCTGCGCGAAGGCGGGCCACCTTGGCCTGCTGCGACTGGGAGTGACTGGAACCGTTCAGACGCCGACGAGCCTGAGCTCGGCCCCGGGCACGGGCCCGCCTCGGAACCCTCCCGCAACCTCGGACGCCCCACACCTTGTGTTCCGGTCACGCTGCCCTGAATCGTCCGTGGCACCTGCCGCTTACCGCGCTGTGAGCTCGGGGCGCGGCGGACGCCGCTGTGGGCGGCTCTCATCCGTCTCTGTAGTTCCACGTACCCCAGTCAGCAGCCCTACGTATGGCCAGCGTGCTCCGTGTTCTCTACCCTGGTTCGCAAGATCGTCGCCATTCGCGAACCCGGTCGCCCGACGACACCCCGCGCGAGGACGCGGACAAGCGATCGAGGGCTGCACGCATGATGGCAGGCGCGGCAGGCGTCCCGCCGTCCGCGGCGGATGAGCGGCTCGACGACGATCCCCGGCCGACCAGGGAGCGAGATCAGAGGGAGCGAGATCACAATGAGCAGTCTCACACGCCGGCACGCGCGGTCACTCTCCAGGATCAGCCTTCACGAGCGCCGCATCGCAGAGCATTGGCAGCATTGGACGGTGTTCGGTGCCCTCGGCATCCTAGCTGGCGCTGCGGCGGTCCTGCTGCCGGGGCGGCCTGGCCTCTCGGCCGCGGCCGTGCTCGCGATCCCGCTGCTGTTGGATGGGTTTGTCCAGTGCTGCCACGCGGGGCATATCCGCCGCCACTTCGGCGCCGCATGGCGGCTCTTGGGCGGCGCCATCTCGGTTGGCACTGGGACCCTCCTGCTCTCGGTCCCGCTGGAGGACATCCTGCCGCTCGGACTGGCGATCGGCGTCTTCCTACTCCATTCCGGTCTGGTGCGGTGCCTCCTCGCCGCCTTCCTCGAGCCCCTTCAGGGCTGGAGCTGGCTCTCCAATATCGGCGCCATCGCCGTGATGGCCGGGCTCGGCCTCCTGTTCTTCGGTGCCGATGCTGCCCCGACGTTGCTCGGCCCCCTGTTGGGACTGCTTATGATGCTCGACGGCGCCTGGCTGGCGCTGACCGCCTGGGCGGCGCGCCGCCAATGGCCACGGGGGCTGCAGCCAACCGTCTCATCTGAGCCGCGGCGGGGGCAGGGCATACGGGCTTAGCGGCCGCCGACGGGCAATCGGACACCTACCGGTTGCAGGACGTCAAGCCGCTTCCCAACAGCCCGCGGCGACGGATTCCATCGCTGTCCCTCGACCCGCTGCCGCTCCTGGGACCCACGGCCCGGTGCGGCGGACAGCGACGAGCCATCGCATAATTGGCGCGTCCTCGCAAACCGGGGCATCCGGAGGCACACGAGCGATGACCCTTCGCGTTCTCGTATTCACCCTGCTGCTGGCGACCGCCGGCACCCTTGCCGCGGAGTGGCAGCCGACGGTCGAAGCGGACCGCCGGGACCTGAGCCCGGAGCTGTATTACGTGAGGAAAACGGCCGTCCGTCCCACCGACGGCCTAGAGGTCACGGCCCACCTGGCCTTCTTCACGTCTCGCGCCTTCCAGCTGTCAGTCGTCGATCTCGGGGCTGATCCCAAGCCCAGTCATCCAACCCTGGCCGACGCCTTCCGGGCCAACGGTTGCGTCGCCGGTGTCAACGGCGGCTTCTTCCACCCGGACTGGCGGCCCTCCGGCCTGGTGATCTCGGACGGACGCCGGATCAACCGATTGGAGTCCGCGAAGCTCCTCAGCGGCGTGCTCTACAGCGATGACAGGGGTGTTCACCTCATGCGGCGCGCCCGGTTCGAGGACCACCCGGGAATTACCGCCTTGCTGCAGAGCGGACCCTACCTCGTGGAGGGCGGACGGACCGTACGAGGTCTTTCCGCGGCCGCTCCCAACCGTCGCACCTTCGTCGCGACGGATTGGCGCGGGCATTGGGTCCTGGGAGCCACACGAGATCACCTCACCCTCGCCGAGCTGGCGGAATGCCTCGCCTCCCCCGGCGCCCTGACCCCCTGGCGGATCGATCGCGCACTCAACCTCGACGGCGGATCCTCGACCGGATTCTACTTCGAAGCAGGCGAGGGGGAGGCGCCGGTGACCCTGGAGCCCTGGAAACGCGTCCGTAACCTGCTCGGTGTCTGCCCACGCCCAAGCCGTCCGAGCACTCGATAACCGGGCACATCGAAAGCCAACGGGGAGCTCGATAGCGCCTCGACCACAGGATGGCGGAGGCACTGGACCGTCTCCAGCCCGCCCGGACACCCTCAGGCCCGGATGCGAACTTCGAAGCTGAGCCGGGAGTCAGCCGCTCCGAGGTAGCTGCCCTCGACCGGCATGGCACCGGCGGGCTCCGGTGCCGCCGCCACGGGTACGTGACCGCCGTTGACAGGCATCCCGCGGGTCGGATCGAACCCCTGCCACCCGTGGCCCGGAACATACACCTCGGGCCAGGCGTGCAGGTACCGCTCGGGGGTGTCCATGGCCGAGCGATCCTGATAGCCGCTGACAAAGCGTGCCGCGAGCCCAGCCGCGCGGCAGGCCGCGATGAAGAGCACGGCCTGGTCCCGACAGGCCCCGCGGCCGCACGTCAGGGTCTCGGCCGGGGTCTGAGGACGGCCCTCGTGACGAATCTCCCGCCGAATCTCCCGGTACAGCCGGTCGGTGAGGATCGTCAGGAATTCGAGTGGATCCCCGGCGGCCGATTCCGCCACCTGATCCGCCAGGTCGCGCACCGCCCCCGCCATATCGCCGCTCGTCCTATAGGGCGCGAGACAGGCCTTCTCCACGGGCGGGTAGACCGCCGGAAGGACCCGGTACCCGCTGTCCAGGACGAGCCCGAAGGGATCGGGTTTGTGGACCTCGACCACGAAGCTGGAATGGAGCCTCAGATGGCGGGTCTCCCCTTCGAACCAGAGGCGGGTCACCAGATTGCCCGCCGCGTCCAGGCGCTCGCTGCGCAGCGCCGGGGTGGGGTCCACGAGAAGCGAGTAACCAAGCTCCAGGAAGCTTCCATCCGGGCGCGGCCGCAGCCGCACCGTATGGGGACCCAGGGCAACCGGGTCGCTATAGCTGTAGGTCGTTAGGTGGTTCACCTCAAGACGCATTTCGGGCCTCAGAAAACGGGACCGAGCGCGGATCAGATCGTGGATCCGAGCAACGACGCGAGACGCGGCAGCGCGAGGGGCCCGGAGACAGCAAGGATCACGGTCAGGATGCCGAGGGTCAGGTTGAAGGCCATCAGCTGGCGTATGCGGTCGAACTCCGTGCTCGCCCGGCGCCACACCTCCTGCTCCACCGCGAGTCGCATCCTTCGGAAGGGGACGAAGTACAGATAGGCGAAGACCAGGGTCATCACTAGAGCGATGGCGATCATGCCGCCGACGTGAAGGCTCAGGTTGCCTTCAAGCACGACAACGGAGATCCAACCGCCGGTCAGCCAGAGGCTCGCCACGCACAGCCACACCCACGGAAAGAAGCGTCTGAAAACTCCGAGCACCACCTGCAGCCGAGCCTGGGGCTCGAGGGCCCTCTTCAGGGTCGGACGCAAGGCGAAGTGGGCGAAGAACATCCCGCCGATCCAGACGATGCTGGCCAGCTGATGCAGGGCGAGGAAGATCCCCAGGGACTGACTCAAGTCGATACTCCGAGTAAACAGCGCCTCTGCTTGGCGACGCGCATGGCAACAGGCAGTGGAGAGCCGGGCGCTCGAGGCGAGCCGGCCTCTCGACCCCTTCAATTCAGGCCCGGCAAGGTCTCCGATCCGGCGCAGCCGCCGGCGGCCGCCTCGTCGATAAGCACCCTCGCCCGCCCCTGGGACGCGACCCGGACGACCGGCAGATCCGCACCGCGACGCCAAGCGTCGACGGCGCCCCGCTTATCGGCCCCCGTGATCACGATCAGCAGTTGGCGGCAGGCGGCCAAGGCCCGCGGCGTGAGGGAGACCCGCTCAGGCGGCGGCTTGGGTGCACCCTCGACGGGGATGACCAAGGGCCCTTCGGGCAACGGGTGACCGGGGAACAGGCTTGCGGTGTGCCCATCCTCGCCCATCCCGAGGAGGACAAGGTCGAAGGGGAGGACCGGGGCGATCACGGCCTCGTACGCCTCGGCGGCCGACTGGCCCCCGAGCTCCGCGCGGATCCAATGGATGTTCTCCGCCGGGATTCGGACACGATCGATGAAGGCCTCTGCGGCGGAGACGCTGTTGCGCCCCGCCTCTGAGGCGGCAAGACATCGCTCATCACCCAGGAAGATGTGCCAGCGATCCCAGTCGGCGTCCTCGCCGACGAGTAGATTGTAGGCCGCAAGGGGGGTCCGGCCGCCGGCAAGGACGAGCGCAAAGCGGCCCCGACCACCGATGGCCTCCGCCGCCGCGGCGAGGATCTCGCTGGCCAACGCGCCGGCCACCGCGTCAGCGTCTCCGAGGCATCGGACCTCGATCGACCCTCCGGTCATGGCGCTCGCACCCCCCACCCTTTAGACTCGCGACGGCACTTGGCACAAGGCCCCCAACTGGCGAAAGGCTCATGGACCCAATGAAGATCCTGTTGGTCGACGACTCCAAGTCCGCCCGCTACGCCCTGCGACTCCAGCTCCAGCGTCACGGGGTGGAGGTGGACACCGCGGACTCCGCAGAGACTGCCCTGGAGCTGCTCAAGGGCGAGCTGCCGGACGCAGTCCTGATGGACCACATGATGCCGGGGCTCAACGGGCTCGAGGCCCTGGAGGCCATCCGGCACGACCCGCGTACCGCCCACCTCCCCGTGGTCATGTGCACCTCCCATGAGGACGCGGATTTTGCCGCCACCGCCGAGCGCAAGGGCGTTGCGGGGATTCTACCCAAGTCCGGCGCGCCCGAGAAACTTCCGGCGATCCTCGCCAAGCTGCGGGACACCATCAGGGTCCCATCCCAGGCCACCCTGGACGCGGGGGGCTCCGCCCCGCCGCCGGTCTCCACCCCGGACCAGCGCCCACCACAGGTCGCACCGGCCCCGTCGCCCCGGACGACGACACAATCGCCCCCAGTGGGGAGC
>JBAPYD010000143.1:0-6267 GCA_049284555.1 Chromatiaceae bacterium
CCGCTGTTGTCGGCGACGCTCAGATTGGTCTGCATCTGAATCATGGTTCTTTACCTAAGTGCGAAGTATTCCGGGCAAGAGGATGGCTGTTGTGTCAGACCGTTACGTCTTACCGGGCCTTCTCTACGATCTCGATCAAACGCCAGGACTTGCTCTTGGAGAGGGGACGACACTGCTCCACCCGCACCAGGTCCCCCTGGCCGCAAGCATTCGCCTCATCGTGGGCGTGGATCTTCGTCGAGCGACGCAGGAACTTGCCGTAGAGGGGATGTTTGACCCGCCGCTCCACCAGCACGGTCACTGTCTTATCCATCGCGCTGCTGACAACGCGACCCGTCAGCGTCCGATTGACCTTGGTTGCATCGCTCATCACTTGGAGCCCGCCTTCATCTGAGCCATTACCGTCTTGACCCGGGCGATATCCCGCCGCACCGCCTTCATTCGGGAGGGCCGGGTCAACTGACCGACCCCGCGTTGCATGCGCAGGTTGAACTGCTCACGCAGCAGGTCTTCGAGCTGCTTCTGCAGGCCCGCAATATCGCTGGACCTAAGCTCTTTCGCCTTCATCACAGAATCGTCCGCTTCTCAAAGGTGGTCTGGATGGGCAGCTTGGCCGCCGCGAGCCCAAAGGCCTCCCGCGCGAGCTCTTCGCTGACCCCTTCGATCTCGTAGAGGACCTTGCCCGGCTGGATCAGGGCCACCCAGTACTCCACGTTGCCCTTGCCCTTGCCCATGCGGACCTCCAAGGGCTTCTTCGATACCGGCTTGTCGGGAAAGACGCGGATCCACAGCTTGCCTCCGCGCTTGACCCGGCGGTTGATGGCCCGCCGCGCCGCCTCGATCTGACGCGCGGTCAGGCGGCCGCGCCCGATGGCCTTGAGTCCGAATTCGCCGAAGCTCACACGGTTGCCGCTCTGGGCGAGTCCTCGATTGCGGCCGGTCTGTTGCTTGCGGAATTTTGTACGTTTCGGTTGCAGCATGGGTTAGCCCTTCACCCCAGCGGCCTTTGCGGGGCCTTTCGCAGGGGGCTCCTCGGCGGCCTGATCGCCGAAGACCTCACCCTTGAAGATCCAAACCTTGACGCCCAGCACCCCGTAGGTCGTGCGCGCCTCGGCGAAGCCATAGTCGATGTCGGCACGCAGGGTGTGCAGCGGCACCCGCCCCTCCCGCGCCCACTCGGTGCGCGCGATCTCGGCGCCGTTCAGTCGGCCCGCGACGCTCACCTTGATGCCCTCGGCACCGAGGCGCATGGTGTTCTGCAGGGCACGCTTGACGGCACGACGGAACATGATGCGCCGCTCCAGCTGCTGGGCGATCCCCTCGGCCACCAGCTGCGCATCCAGCTCGGGCTTGCGAATCTCCTCGATGCTGATGTGCACAGGGATCCCAAGCATGCCCGAGACCTTGGCACGGAGCTTGTCGATATCCTCTCCCTTCTTCCCGATCACCACCCCCGGGCGCGCCGTGTGGATCGTGATGTGTGCATTCTTCGCGGGGCGGTCGATCTGGATGCGGCTCACGGACGCGTTGGACAGCTCCTTCTTCAGGAAGCTGCGCACCGCCAGGTCCTTATTGAGCAGATCGGCGTAGTCCCGGGTGTTGGCATACCACTTGGAGGTCCAGTCCTTGACGATGCCAAGACGGATGCCGTTCGGATGAACTTTTTGTCCCATGCTGGTCCCCTACCCCTCAGCCTTCCGACACCGTCAGTGTGATGTGGCTAGTCCGCTTCATGATGCGATTGGCGCGCCCCTTGGCCCTCGGCATGATGCGCTTCATGGTCGGCCCCTCGTTAACCTGCACGGACGCGACCTTCAACTCGTCGACGTCCGCACCCTCGTTGTGCTCGGCGTTGGCAATGGCCGATTCCAGGACCTTCTTGACCAATCCGGCCCCCTTCTTGGTGCTGAAGCTCAGGGTGTTGAGGGCCTGCTCGACCCGCTGCCCCCGGATCAGATCAGCGACCAGGCGGGCCTTTTGGGCCGAGATCCGGGCGTATTTGAGTGTTGCTTCGGCTCGCATCGCGGGCTCTCCCCGATTACTTCTTCTTTGCCTTCTTGTCGGCGGCGTGACCCCGATAGGTTCGGGTCAATGCAAACTCGCCGAGCTTGTGGCCGATCATGTTCTCGTTGACGAGCACCGGCACGTGCTGACGCCCGTTATGGACCGCGATCGTCAAACCCACCATCTCGGGCAGCACCATCGAGCGGCGCGACCAGGTCTTGATGGGTCTCTTGCTGTTTTGTGCGACCGCCTCTTCCACCTTTTTCACCAGGTGGTGGTCCACAAAGGGTCCCTTTCGTACTGAACGTGGCACTTGCAGAACCTCGCCTCGATGACTTGCGGGCTTACTTGCGGCCGCGACGGCGCACGATCATGCCGTCGGTCCGCTTGTTCTTACGCGTCTTGTGGCCCTTGGTGGGCACACCCCAAGGGGTAACCGGGTGGCGGCCGCCGGACGTGCGGCCCTCGCCGCCGCCATGGGGATGATCCACCGGGTTCATGACCACACCGCGCACCGTGGGTCGCACCCCGCGCCAGCGGGTAGCGCCGGCCTTTCCGAGCTTACGCAGGTTATTCTCGTTGTTGCCGACCTCGCCGATGACAGCGCGGCAATCCGTATGCACCTTGCGCATTTCACCCGAGCGCAGACGCAGGGTGGCATAATTGCCGTCCCGCGCCACCAGCTGGGCGGAGCTGCCGGCGGCCCGCGCGATCTGGGCCCCCTTGCCGGGACGCATCTCAATGCAATGCACCTGCGAGCCCAACGGCATGTGCCGCAGACTCATGCAGTTGCCGACGCTGATGGAGGCGCCCTCCCCGGACTGAACCTGATCGCCCGCCTTCAACCCCTTGGGAGCGATGATGTAGGCGCGCTCGCCGTCCGCGTATTTCAACAGGGCGAGGTGCGCGCTCCGGTTCGGATCGTACTCCAGACGCTCGACGGTGGCGGGAATGCCGTCCTTCTTGCGCTTGAAGTCCACGAGCCGATAGTGCTGCTTATGCCCGCCCCCTTGATGGCGGACGGTGATCCGACCCAGGTTATTACGCCCGCCGTGCTTAGACTTCTTCTCGACCAAAGGGGCATGGGGAGCGCCGCGATGGAGCTCGCGAGACACGACCTTGACGAGGAAGCGCCGCCCGGCGGAGGTCGGCTTAGACTTGACGATTGCCATCTTCGCTTATCCGTGAGTGACCGGCCACCCCGCGCCTCAGGCGCCGGCGCCGAAGTCGATGTTGTGCCCAGGCTTCAGGCGAACATAGGCCTTGCGCCAGTCCTGGCGCCGTCCGAGCATCCTGCCGAAGCGCTTCTGCTTGCCCTTGACGTTCACCACCTGCACGCCCGCCACTTCCACCTCGAAAAGCAGCTCCACGGCCCGGCCGATCTCCCGCTTGGTCGCGTCCCCGACCACCCGAAAGGCGTACTGGCCGGTGGTCTCGGCGGCCATGGTGGTCTTCTCTGAGACCACGGGCCCCAGCAGGACCTTCATCAAGCGCTCCTTATTCATGCCAGCCGCTCCTCCAACTTCTTCACCGCCTCGGGGGTAAGCACCAGGGTCTCGAAGGCGATCAGGCTGACCGGATCCACCTCCTGAACCGACAGAACGTCCACGCCAGGAAGATTGCGGGAGGCCAGGAACACCTGCTCGTCACGGCCGTCCGTCAGGATCAGACAGTCCGACAGATCAAGCCCCTTGAGAAAAGCCACCAGCTCCTTCGTCTTCGGCGCGGCGATGGCGATCTCTGGCACCACCACCAGCCGCTCCTGGCGCGCGAGCTCCGAGAGGATGGAGCGCACAGCCCCCCGATACATCTTGCGGTTGACCTTCTGGCCATAGTCCCCGGGGCGCGCCGCGAAGGTCACACCGCCGCCGCGCCACAGGGGGCTACGGGTGGTTCCGGAGCGGGCGCGCCCCGTGCCCTTCTGCCGCCATGGCTTCTGGCCACCACCGGATACCTCGGAGCGGGTCTTCTGGGCCTTGGTCCCCGCGCGGCCGCCGGCCAGATACGCCGTGACCACCTGATGGATCAGGCCGGGCTTCAGGTCCGCGCCGAACACGGCATCCGACACCGACAGGCTGCCGTCACCCGATGCGTTTCGAATGGCGAGATCCATGATCATTTCTCCTTGTTCTTCTGCTTCATCGCCGGCAGCACCACCAAGCGCCCACCCGCGGGGCCCGGGACACCGCCCCGGACCAGCAGCAGATTACGCCCCGCATCGACCCGTACCACCTCCAGGTTCTGCTGGCAGCGATTGACGGCGCCCATGTGTCCGGCCATCCGCTTCCCCTTCCAGACCCGCCCCGGGGTCTGGTTCTGGCCGATGGAGCCCGGTGCCCGGTGAGACAGGGAGTTCCCGTGGGTGGCATCCTGCGTCCGGAAGTTGTGCCGACGCACGCCACCGGCGAAGCCCCGGCCCTTGGTGACGCCACGCACGTCGACCTTCTGACCGGCCTCGAAGATCGCCACCGAGATCTCCTGGCCCACGGCGAAGTCGGCCCCCTCGTCGCCTTCGAGGCGGAATTCGCGCAGGCACTCGGCGGCCTCGATCCCCGCCTTGGCGTAGTGGCCGGCCATGGGCTTGGTCACCCGCGAGGGGCGACGGTTGCCGAAGGCGACCTGAACGGCGCGGTAGCCGTCGGTCTCCACCGACTTCACCTGACTCACGCGGTTGGGCGGCACCTCGATCACCGTGACGGGGATGGTCTCCCCCGCCTCGGTAAAGATGCGGGTCATGCCGGCCTTGCGGCCAATCACTCCGATGGTCATGGGGACCTTCTCAGCTCAGTTTGATCTGGACGTCAACACCGGCGGCCAGATCGAGTTTCATCAGGGCGTCGACGGTCTTGTCGGTGGGATCGACGATATCCATCAGACGCTTGTGGGTCCGCAGCTCGTACTGGTCCCGCGCGTCCTTGTTGACGTGGGGAGAGACCAGGACCGTCCACCGCTCCTTCTTGGAGGGCAGCGGAACGGGACCCCGCACCTGGGCGCCCGTGCGCTTGGCGGTGTCCACGATCTCGCGCGCCGACTGGTCGATGAGCCGGTGGTCGAACGCCTTGAGGCGGATACGAATTCTCTGGCTGTTCATTGAGTTACTCTAGAATCTTCGCGACCACGCCGGCCCCGACCGTGCGTCCGCCCTCGCGGATGGCAAAGCGCAGCCCGTCCTCCATGGCGATGGGGGCAATCAGCTTGACCTCCATCTTCACGTTGTCACCGGGCATCACCATCTCCACCCCCTCGGGCAGCGTGCACGCCCCCGTCACGTCCGTGGTGCGGAAGTAGAACTGCGGCCGGTAGCCGTTGAAAAACGGCGTGTGCCGCCCGCCCTCTTCCTTGGACAGCACGTACACCTCGGCCTCGAAGTGGGTGTGCGGCGTGATCGACTTGGGCTTGGCCAGCACCTGACCACGCTCCACATCCTCACGCTTGGTGCCGCGCAACAGCACCCCGATGTTGTCCCCAGCCTGCCCCTGGTCGAGCAGCTTGCGGAACATCTCCACGCCCGTGCAGGTGGTCTTGGTGGTGTCCTTGATGCCGACGATCTCGACCTCTTCACCCACCTTGACGATCCCACGCTCCACGCGCCCGGTCACCACCGTGCCACGCCCGGAGATGGAGAAAACGTCCTCGATCGGCATCAGGAACGGACCGTCGATCGCTCGCACCGGCTCGGGAATGTAGCTGTCGAGCGCCTCCATGAGCTTGTCAATGGATTGGGTGCCCAGCTCACCGCTGTCGCCTTCCATCGCCAGCTTCGCCGAGCCAATGATGATCGGCGTGTCGTCACCCGGAAAGTCGTAGCTCGACAGCAGCTCGCGAACCTCCATCTCGACGAGCTCCAACAGCTCGGCATCGTCGACCATGTCGGCCTTGTTCATGTACACCACGATGTAGGGCACGCCCACCTGCCGCGAAAGCAGGATGTGCTCGCGCGTCTGCGGCATCGGCCCGTCGGCCGCCGACACCACCAAAATGGCACCGTCCATCTGCGCCGCTCCCGTGATCATGTTCTTCACGTAGTCCGCATGCCCCGGGCAGTCCACGTGCGCGTAGTGACGCTTCTGCGTCTCGTACTCCACGTGCGCCGTGGCAATCGTGATCCCGCGCTCGCGCTCCTCCGGCGCGTTGTCAATCTGATCGTACGCCCGCGCCTCTCCACCAAACTTCTTCGCCTGATGCAACGTGATCGCCGCCGTCAGCGTGGTCTTGCCATGGTCCACGTGCCCGATGGTGCCCACGTTCACGTGGGGCTTGGTG
>JBAPYD010000144.1:0-3224 GCA_049284555.1 Chromatiaceae bacterium
GGCAGAAGATTCGCACCTTAAGTTTCACATCCAAAAGGAGGCCCCGTCTTCCGCTTTCTCCCGCCGCCACCTCACTAACCCGTTGTTTCCCAATCACTCCGCGTCGTCACAAAAGAGCCGCACCCAACGGATTTCCAGCTCTTGGGCTCGCCACATCTGGCGACATTGGTACTGATCGTCGCGGTGGCCCTGGTGCTGCCGCTCGCCGCACGGTTCCTCCAGCCGGCGGCAAGGCCCATGGGCATTGCAATCGCCGGACTGCTGCTCACTCAGAAAGGTGTCCAACGGGCGCGGGCGGTCATGCGCGAGGGGCCGTCAGTCGCGCTGCTACCGCTGCATCTTTGCTCCTTAATCTTTATACCTGACGGCGTGGATGCTGATCACCCGCGCACAGCGGGTCTACGGGGTCGTCTACTTCTGGGGCCTGGGGGGCACCACGCAGGCACTGCTTACACCGGATCTAGTCCAGGGATTCCCCTCGGCCGCCTGCTTGTTGTTCTTTCTCGGCCATGGGCTGGTCATCGTCGGTGTGCTCTATCCGACCATCGTCGTTGGACTACGTCCCTATCCGACCTCGATCGTTCGGGTGGCGGTGTTGTCCTTGGCGCTGGCCGGCGGGGTGTTTTTCCTGAATCTGTGGCTGGGTACGGACTTTCTTTACTGATGACCAAGCCGGACCGCCCCTCGCTGCTCGACTGGTTCGGCCCCTGGCCCTGGTATTGGCTGAGGCTCATCGGTATGGGACTGCTCTCCTTCCTGATCCTCTACGCCCCCTTATGAGTGGCCGATTGCGTGAAGGCGCGCAGAACCGATCAGGATCGAAGCGGCTCTCGGCGGAGTTGCAGGGACGGATTTCCGGAAAACTGACTGCCGGCGTGATGCGCGCCGACCAGAAAAGGCTTCTCAGCCCCGACATTCGCCTGAGTGGGGTCGTAGGGAGGCCCAACCGCGGAACCTGAAAGGCTGGCGCGCTCAGAGAACCCGCACGATCAAGGGATACCGCGAGGGCCTATCCCTGGGCATTGACCCGTGCCACCGCAAGGCTTCCCATATCTCCGCAAACGTGGAGGTCTATGTCTCGGACATGTCAGGTACACAGGGAACCCCGACCCGAGGGCCGGGGTTGGCCAGCCGTCAGACGGCGCGCTCGCTTCAGGCGACCTGCTTGAGGAAGGTTGACTTGAACGCCTCACGCTGGGCCTTGTCCGTTGCGTCGTATCCCGCGGCTTGCATCTTCTCCCGCAGCCACGCCGGAAGGGGCCCCTTGCTGTAGGTGTGCGCGGCGTTGTCGGGATCGACGAAATACGGTTGCCCTTGACCGCGACCACGCTTAGGACCCCGTCTCCCCTTGTGGAGGAGGGCGATCACATCGTCCATGCTGTAGCCGCGCTCGGTGATCTGGCCCCGGATGGTTTCAACAAAGTCCACAAAATCGGCCTGGCGCCGCTGCTGGAGCGCGGCTTGAAGCTTCTCTCGGTCAGCTTCGATCTGCGCGAGCTTCTGCTCGATCTGATCGACGTCCAGGGGCGCCGATGGTTGTTCCTTCTTCTTTGGCATCGCGGTCTCCAATAAGCGTGTTGCCGAGTTTTCGGAAGACGAGGCATCCCAAGAGCTGCGGGGTGAGATCTAATCGCCTCGTGCGCGCCGTTGAGGCGTGACGCGACTCTACCGACTCTATCAACTCCGGTCCATCGTTGCGCGGACTATTCACTACTTCTGAGACCACGTACAGGGTCCAACAGTCTGGATCGGCGGGCTTGAGCAGGCGCTCAAGCCAATGGGTATCCCGATTCTCCGGATCCAGCCAGGCCGCACGGTCCGCCGCGGGCAGGATGGCCCGCATGCGGTCGTGAATACCGCGCACCAGCTCGTTGGCATCCGTCACGATCATCGTGCAGGACTCGAGCTCGGCTGCGTCCTCGCCGCGCCAGCGCTCCCACAGCCCGGCCATCGCGAAGGGCGCGCTGTCCTCGCGCCGAATCAGAAAGGGCGTCTTCTCGCCGGACTGCGTCTTCCGCTCGTAGAAGCCCTAGGCGGGGATCAGACGCCGTCGGTACTTGAAGGCGTTGCGATAGGCGGGCTTGGCGCTCACCGACTCCGCGCGGGTATTAATCATGTTGTAGCGACTGTCGGGTCCCTTGGACCAGACCGGCACCCGCCACCAGTCCCCAGCGCAGGGGAACCAATTCCCGCTTGCCCTCTCGGGTCTGTCGTATCGCGAGCACCGGCTGGGTGGGCGCGACGTTGTAGCGCGGCGTCGCCCGACAGATGACGTCCAGATCGAAGCGGCTGGCATAGATCTCCCGATCGGAGTACTGCACGAAAGGTCCGCACATCACGATCACCTGGGCTGATAAATGACAATGCCGGTGCTCTTGGAAAAGCACGTGTTACACTTGAGGTCCCGTAAGCGGGCACGCAGGCATTCATCAATGCGAAGGGTAAGCAACCGCGGCCTTGAGCGGTTGCGCCAGTATGCCCGGCTGGGATAGCGGGTATTCGCCACCTCCCGCAATCCGGACTCGGCGGCGGATCTGCGAGACCTGGCAGGCCAAGGCCCCTCGGTTCGCATGCATCGGTTCGACGCGACCGACTCGAGACAGATCGGTGGTCTCCCGGAGTATCTGCGAGACGAGACCATCGACCTGCTCGTCAGCAATGCGTGCGCCTATTCCAAGCACTGGGGAAAGGATCCGATCGGTAGCATCGGATACGACGACGGGGAGGAGTCCTTCCGGGTCAACATCCTTGGGCCCATGCGGGTAACGGGGGAGTGGCTTCCGCAAATCGCCCGCGGCGACCGTCCGCTCGGCCTTGGCATCACCAGCCACATGGCCAGCGTCGACGACATCGATGCGCCGCGCGATTAAGCCTACCGCTTCAGAAAGGCGGGGCTCAACGCGGCACTGCACGGTCTGGCCCATGAGCTCAAGCCCCGCGGCATCGGCCTGCTCCTGCTGCAGCCTCGGTTGGGTACGCACCCGCATGGGCGGCTCCTGCGCATCCATCGGCCCAGAGGAGAGCGTTCGCGGCATAGTCTCCCGCGTGGATCGCCACGCGCTGCACCTGTGCGGCGGCCTCTTCCGCTTCCATGGAACTCGGATGCCTTGGTGACCGGTGCGGTACGCTAAGTACAAACCCCAGGCCCTGAAGCGACAGTCAACATGAGCTACTCGACCCGAACTTTTATCCTCGCTCCGGACGACACCTTGTACCGGCTGGCG
>JBAPYD010000145.1:0-4099 GCA_049284555.1 Chromatiaceae bacterium
GCTCGGGCGTCCATCCCTGGATGGCCGCCCAGCGTCAATGGACCCCCGCGACCGGACGCATCTCGACGTCGCAGCTCCCACCCACCCGGGCGGTCTTCATGGACCCGCCGCCGCGGCAGGACTCGCCCCGGTCCTTGATGCGGCACTGGATCTCGATGGGCCTGCCGGCATTGATCCAGCTCGGGGTCTTGCGGTAGCGGCCGACCGACTTGAAGCGGCAGCCGGGAGGGACGCCGTAGGCCGGACAGCTGGACGGCTTGCGCAGGGACACCTTGCGCGCGTCCACGGTGAAGCCCGGGTAGTTGTCCTCGATGCGGATGACGTCGCCCCTGTCCTCCTCGTCGAACTTGAACTCCTTGAACTTGTATCCGCCGTCCGCTTTGCTGCCCACCTCGATCCGCGTGTTGGCGATCAGGGCGAAGTCTCCCCCGCGCTCCGCGACGGCCCCCGACATGTACTCCACCCGCGGGTGGTTGGGGAAGCACTTGCCCATCGCGGGGGCGTGGTAGTAGTGGCGCACCTCCTTGAGGCTGCCCAGGGAGCTACCCGGGAAGATGTCCTTCAGATCCCGGTCGTCGCCGTAGAGGATGCGCTCGACATCGCCCACGTTTTGCTCGTACATGGCCTGCATCTTCCCGTAGTAGGTGTCGTCGGCGAGGTCCGGGCGCATGAAGCAGGAGGTGAGCCCCGAGATCTGGGTCAGATACTCGTCCCAGATGTTGTACTGGGACACCGACGAGGAGACCCCCTGGAAGTCCCCGGGGAAGCGACAGCCCTGACGGCTCAGGCATTGGCCCACGGCCCGGTTGCGCAGCGACAGCGCGATGACGTTGCGCTCGCAGCCGCCGTAGGCGCTGCATCCCCGGCCGATGTGGCCCTCGTAGAGCGCGGTGCGCATGACGTAGTCCAGGTGCTTGGCGCGGGCCAGCGTGGTCTTGGAGCCGAGGCGGGAGTTGGAATCGATGAAGCCGTCCCAGGCCTGCTCCAGGGCCTTGCGTCGGCCGGTGAGGGAGCGGTTTGCCCGCTCGCACTGGGGGGAGGCGTGAAAGGCCCGTACGATGCGGTCCAGCTCGGACGCCCCCCCTGGCGATCCACCGCCCTTGCGCGGCGGGTCGAAGAAGGGGGCCTTCTCCAGGGCATAGAGCTCCCGGACGTTGATCACGTTGCGCACACCGGGGTCGCAGTGGTGGTTCCTCACCTGCATCCGGCCGCGCTCCGCCACCGCCCGCTTGAACCGCTCGGTGTCGGAGCGGGTCGCCTTGCGGGGATCCACCACGATCTCGAACCCGACGTAGGGGGTGCCCTTGGAATCGGTGACCGGCTTGCCGTTTCGAATGACCAGACAGGGGATTACTGAGGTCCCCTGGGTCAGGGAGCCGGCCGGGGAGCGGCCGATCGAATCCACACGGTAGTACGGGACCGACATGGGGCCGTTGAACTCGTAGACGGTCATGACCGGCGTGGCCGGGATGGCGGCCTGAAGCTGGGCTGCCGCGGCGAGCGCGACGATGCCGAGGGTGAGACGCATGGGATCGCTTCCTCTGGGCTGGGCGGAGACATCTCCGCGGGGCGGCAGGGTTATGGTAACTGGAATCCGCGGGGCCTTGGGTCAGGTCCTCACCGGCACCGCCGCCGTCGAGGCCCGGGGTGGGGCCGTGGGGCGCCGGACGGCCGACCCGGGGCTACGGCAGGACGCCGCTCGCCTGGGTGGCGCGCGGGCTGTCCGCCGACTTGGGAATGAACCCGGCGGAGGCCAGGGCCTCCGTGACGTTCGCGATCACCTCGCCGATGGTGGTCTGCTCCGAGCTGGGGTCGAGGGTATGGGAGCGGCCGGACCAGACCAGGCGCTCCCGCTTCGCGTCGTAGAGGTTGGTCTCGAAGGCGAGCAGCCTGAAGCGCGCGTAGTAGTCCGGCTCGGTCACGTTATCGTAGACCAGGCCGTAGTAGTGGTAGAGGCCACCGTAGAGGCTGGTGGTGACGTAGTTGCGGGCCGGGACCCGGGAGGTCGCGGCCGTCACCCCCACCAGGTGGGTGATCAGGACCCCATCGGCACCGGATGCCCGTACCGCCCTGCGGACCGTGTTGGCGTTCGCCAGCCCGCCCTCGGGCAGCAGGGCGCGCCCGGGCCTGGCCCTGACGCCATGCGCCTTCAATGCTGCGACGAAGTGGTCTTCGTAGGCGCGGCGCACCTTCTCGTTGGCCGCCACACCGAGCACCAGGATGTCCTTGTAAGCGACCGGGGCGCGTCCCGGCTCGACCCAGGTGGTCTCGAGGCGTGTGGGGGCGCAGGCCGCCAGGGACAGGACGAGCAGGGGGAGTATCGCGAGGCGCAAGGCTGGGGGCATCGGGCTCGGGACTGCGCAGCAGGAACAGGGCGCAGAGTTTGATGGCTCGGGTGCGAGCGGGCAAGGACTGGAGCGCCGGTCCCGCGTAACCCGGCGCGAGGTCCGGACGCACGCGGGGGCGGGGGTGCGGGCCCCTCGGACGTGCCGATCGCACGCCTTCCGGGCCCTCTATCCGGCGCGCGCGACCGGTCAGTCCTTGCTGGCCCCGGCGGCGGGCTTGGGGCGGCTGTCCGCGGCGTACTCGAAGGCGTCGGAGAACATGTGCTCCCGGCTGAGACCGCGGGATTCGAAGGCATCGCGGCCGGCCTCCACCATGATCGGGGGGCCGCTCATGTAGACGTCGAATCCGCTCATGTCCGGGTGATCCTCCGCCACCGCCTGGTGGACGAAGCCCCGACGGCCGGTCCAGTCCGGGTCCGGCTCCGACAGGACCGGCGTGTAGCTGAAGTTCTCATGCTCGCGGGCCCAAGCCAGCGGCAGCTCCGACAGGTACAGGTCGCGGTGCGAGCGGACCCCCCAGTAGAGGTGCATGGGGCGGTCGATGCCGACATGGAAGGCGTGCTCGATCATGCCCTTGAGCGGCGCGAAGCCGGTGCCGCCTCCCATCAGGATCATCGGGCGGTCGGACTCCTCGCGCAGGAAGAAGGTGCCCAGCGGGGCCTGGATGCGCAGGATTGTCTTCTCCTTCATGCTCTCGAAGACATAGTCCGTGAACTCCCCCGAGGGCACGTGCCGCACGTGCAGCTCGATGAGCTCGTCGTCGTGGGGGGCGTTGGCGATGGAGAAGGCCCGCTTGCGCCCGTCGCGGAGGATGAAGTCCAGGTACTGGCCGGCGAAGAACTGCAGCCGCTGACCCTCCGGCAGCTTGAGGTAGAGCCGCGCCACGTCGTGGTTCAGCAGCTCCTTGCGGACCACCCGGCAGGGCAGGGTGCGGACCTCGATGAGCGCGGCCGACTCCACTTCGCGGACCTCGAGGACCAGGTCCGTCTCCGGCACCGCCTGGCAGACGAGGCAGGTGTCCGCCGTCTTACCCTCCAGGGCCTCGGTCTTGCCGCTCGGATAGCCGACCCGGCCCGAGATCAGCCGGGCCGCGCAGGAGCCACAGGTCCCGTTGCGGCAGCCGTAGGGCAGGCCGATTCCCTGGCGCAGGGCGGCCGAAAGGAGGGTCTCACCCTGCTCGACGTCGAAGCTGTGATGGCTGGGCTCGGTGCGGATGTGAAAGCTCATGAGGGGTCCTGGGGTCTCCTGGTGTGTCCGATCGGGGCTTGCCAATCAGGCACCGTCCCCGCGATAGTGCGGGCGAAGACCAAGGTCGAGCACCGAGAGGCATGTTGATCATCGGCTGTGGATATGTGGGCGCGCGCCTGGCCCGCCAATACCTCGATCGCGGCGAGGGTGTTCTGGGCCTGGTGCGCTCCGATGAGGGTCTGGGCAGGCTATCCGCCCTCGGCATCCCGGGCATCCGCAAGGACCTGGCCAGGGACGACCTCGGGGACCTGCCCCTGCAAGGCGCCCGGGTGTTCCATCTGGCCCCGCCACCGGCTCGCGGGGTGGAGGATACCCATACCCGTCGTCTGGTGGCGGCCTTTGCGCGGGCGGGTCAGCCTGGGCGTGTCGTGTATGTCAGCACCACCGGGGTCTACGGTGACTGCGGGGGGGCCTGGGTGGACGAGTCCTGGCCCATCCAGCCCGCCGCCGACCGCGCGCGCCGCCGTTGGGACGCCGAGCAGGCCCTGCGCCGGTGGAGCCTGGAG
>JBAPYD010000146.1:0-1920 GCA_049284555.1 Chromatiaceae bacterium
CTTCAGAGCACCCCACTCCCTTGAACAGGGCGCGCTTCGAGAGTCGAGCGACTTCGAGCGCGAGCTGACGGAATTGAGGTGGACCCCATGAGCTGGACAGCCGGAGGGTGGAAATAAGCTTCGGTTCTGGGGTTCTTTGAGTCTATTGATGCTCTCTGAACGGGACCTCCTATTTCAAGAAGTTTGTTGTTGTCGCGCCGCAGGCGTGTACGGCTCGCGGCGGGGGTCGCGCGGCGCAGTGTGGGCAACGGGTGCATGAGTGTGGGCAAGGTGGGGACAATCCGCCGGGAGCGGATTGTCCCCGGCTTGCCCACACGGCCGCTTGCGGCATGCACGCGTTGTCCACACGGAGTCCGCCTGCTCGGCCTCGCCGCACGCTCCCCCGGAACCGACGCCATGCACCTCGGCCGGCGTTCTGCCCCCGAGCGCGCTATGCGGGCGGGCGTGGTTGTAGAACGCAAAGTAGCACTCCAGCCCGTGATGCAGGGCGTGACCGTCGGCGTAGTCGCGCAGGTAGATGTCTTCGTACTTCAGCGTGCGCCACAGCCGCTCGATGAAGACGTTGTCCAGCGCCCGGCCGCGGCCGTCCATGCTGATGAGGATCTGGCGCGCTCTGAGCGGGCCGGTAAAGGCGTCGCTGGTGAACTGGGCCCCTTGGTCGGTGTTGAACACCACGGGCTCGCTCAGCGCCAGCGCCGCCTCCAGTGCCTCGACGCAGAAGGCGCTCTCCAGCGTGTTGGACAACGCCCAGGCGAGTACATAGCGGCTGTACCAGTCGATGACGGCCGCCAGATACAGATAGCCCCGCGCCATGGGCACGTAGGTGATGTCGCTCGACCACACCAGGTTGGGACGGTCGATGCACAGATGCCCGAGCAGATAGGGGTAGATGACGTGCTCGGGGTGCGGGCGCGAGGTGTGCGGCCCCGGTACCGCACCTTGCAGACCCAGCTGGCGCATCAGCCGCCGCATGCGCTTACGGTTGACCACCTCGCCTCCGCGTCGCAGCCAGTCACGCATCTGCCGGCTGCCGAAGAACGGCGTGCGCAGGTATTGCTCGTCGATGCGGCGCAGCAACGCCAGCTCCGCGGGATCGACCGCCACCGGCTGGTAGTAATAGCTCGAGCGCGCCAGCCCCAACAACTCGCACTGACGGGCGATCGACAACCGCGGGTGCTCACGCTCGATCAGCATGCGCTTGGCCTCAACCGAGCCGCTCAGCTTTTTTTTTCAGCCAGTCGAGCTCGACCTTCAGGCGGCCGATCTGCTCGAACAGTGGCGCGGTCACCGCCTCGACGTCGGGCGCAGCCCGTGTACTGCCGCCCTCGAACAGGCTGGCCAGATTCTCCAGCGCTTGGCGCTTCCACTGGCTGATCAGTGTCGGATGCACCTGGTGCTCGCTGGCGAGTTCGGCGGTGGTCTTCACGCCGCGGATCGCCTCGACGGCGACCTTGGCCTTGAACGCGGCACTGTAACGCTTACGCTTCGTGGACATGAATGCTCGCTCCTCTCGGGGCCAGTATCCACCCGCCGGCAGAGCTTAGCGAGCTGTCCAGTTTTCGGGGTCCACTTCACACCGCCTCTCGATCCATCCGCTTGAGCTTGTAGACGGTGTAGAACTCGACCAAGGAGGCGTAGTAGCGCACGCTCTCGGCGGAGAGCTCGCCCTGCCCGATCACGCGCTCGGCCAGGGCGAACAGGGCCTGAAGCTGTTGACCGCGCTCGATTTCCCGTAGCAGCTGCTGGTAGGTGAAGTCCCGCGGTTGGCGCTTGATGGTGGTGATCTGGTGCAGCGTATGGGGAGACAGCGGGGATGGCGGACTATTGGCGGTGGCGGGTTCCGGGTGGAACCTATTTGTTTACGTTCAATCTGCTGGAACGGCGGTCGGATCTATTGGTTCGGCATGTCGACTCGTTGCG
>JBAPYD010000147.1:0-2758 GCA_049284555.1 Chromatiaceae bacterium
GACTACTCGAGCGGCGTGACGACCTGCACCGGCGGCTCGCCGAGGCCATCCCCGGCCTCGCCCTCAACGGACACCAGAGCGAGCGGCTGCCCAACACCCTGCACCTCTCCTTCCCGGGGGTGAGTGGCCGGGCGCTGCTGGAACGTACCCCGGAGATCGCCGCCTCGGTGGGCTCCGCCTGTCACGAGGAGGGCGACGCGGTGAGCGGGGTGCTCGCCGCGATGGGTCTCTCCGCGGAGCGGGCACGGGGTGCGGCGCGACTGAGCCTTGGGGAGCCCACCACGACGGACGAGATCGCCCGCGCCGCCAGGGCACTGGCAACCGCCTGGCAGACCCTCGCGGAAGGTCCGGCCCGATGAATCAACCGGTGGATCTCCCGGCCCCCGCCGCTTCCTTTGAAACGCCGCTGACGTCCCGGCGGCGCGCGCGCACAGGAGAGAGCAGTCATGCACCTCAAACAGTTTCTTCCGGCAGCGGCCCTGGTAGCCGCGGCCCTTGCAGTCCCGGCCGAGGCCGACCCGCGCCAGTGCGTGGCCTGTCATGCCGCGTACCGGGTGCATTGAGCCCGCGATCTCTACAGCCGATCCCGGGGTATTCAACCGGCCCCGGGCCCCACACGATGACCACCACCAGAGGAGCCTCTCCCATGCCCAATCTGCTCAAATCCACCGCGCCCGGCCTCGCCGCCCTGGCGGCGCTTGGCCTGTTGCTGTCCACGGTCGCCACGGCCGCCGATTCCCCGCTGCCCGCGCCGGTCCAGGTCTACGACCACACCTGGGCCTGGATCGGCCCCTACGGACCGCCGAGCAAGGAAAACCGGGGCTTCCGCATGAACCTCGGCTTCGTGGTCGGCAAAGAGGCGGTTGCGGTGATCGATACCGGCTACGGCGATCCGATGGCGAAGGCCATGCTCGCCCACATCGCCGAGGTCACCGACCGGCCCCTGCGCTACGCCATCAACACCAACAGCCAGCCCCATCGGGTGCTCGGCAACGCGGTGATGAAGGCCGCGGGGGCCGAGGTCATCGCCGCGTCCGAGGCTGGCCCCCGCATCACCGGGCAAGGGGCTGAAATGGCCGCCACAGCGGAGGGCGTGCTCGGTATCGAGGCGGGCGGCATCCAGCCCCCGGGCACGCCGGACCGCCTGATCGAGGGGCCGGTGACGCTCGACCTCGGCGGCGTGACCCTGGAGGTGGTTCCGGTCGGCAACGCTCACACCGAGGGCAGCCTGATCGTGCACGTCCCGCAGGACAGCGTGGTCTTCGCCGGGGACGTGCTCTACGGCGGCCGTCTGCTGGCAGTGCTGCCGGTGAGTCACACCGGGGGGTGGATCGACGCCTTCAAGCGCCTGCGCGACTTCGGCGACGCCAGCTTCGTGCCCGGCCACGGGCAGGTCGGCCCCCTCTCGGCCTTCGAGCGCCCAACCCTCGACTACCTCACGGCGCTCAAGACCCACATGGACGCGGCGGCGGAGGAGGGAACGGGGCTCCAGGATGCCATCGAGGGTCTGGACCAGTCCCCCTGGCAGGGCCTGGCGGACTTCGAGGCCCTGTCCGGGCGCAACGCCCACCAGACTTATCTGGAGCGGGAAGCGGCGGCCTTCGAGTAGGCGACCGCAAACCGGGGGGCCAGAACGGCCGGCGACGCTCAGAGGGGTGGCGAGACGAGGCCGAGCGCCACCGCGGCGAGTGACGTCACCACGACCACCAGCCAGGGCGGCGCCTTCCAGGCCGTGAGCAGGATGAAGGCGGTCAACGCGACGGCGAAATCCGAGCGCGACGCGACCGCGCTGGTCCATAGCGGTTGGTAGAGCGCCGCACCCAAGATGCCGACCACCGCCGCGTTGGTGCCGGCCATGGCGGCGCGGGCACCGTCATAGTGACGCAGCCTGTCCCAGAACGGCAGCACGCCCATCAACAACAGCATGCCTGGCAGAAAGATGCCGAGCAGCGCGATGGTCGCGCCAAGGATCCCGTTGGGTCCCGGCTCCACGATCGCACCGAGGTAGGCGGCAAAGGTGAATAGCGGACCGGGCACGGCCTGCGCCGCGCCATAGCCGGCAAGGAAGGCGTCGGCGCTCGCCCAGCCGGGCTCGACCAGCTGCGTCTCGAGGAGGGGCAGCACCACGTGCCCGCCGCCGAAGACCAAGGCGCTGGCTCGGTAGAAGACCTCGAACAGCGCGAGCCACGGCAGGTGCCACCAGCCGACCATCGCGGGCAGTCCGAGCAACAGCGCGAAGAACAGCGCGAGGAGGAGCATCCCGGCGCTCCGGGAGACCGAAACGGGCAGGTGGCCGGCGGCATTCTGATCGGCCCGGCGACACCAGAGGATCCCGGCGACAGCCCCGGCGGCGATCGCGGCGATCTGCCCGAACGCGGTCGGAACGAATACGACGACCAGCACGGCGGCCAGGGCGATGGTCGCCCGTTCCCGGTCGGGCGCGAGCGTGCGCGCCATCCCCCAGACCGCCTGGGCCACGATCGCCACCGCCACCAGCTTGAGACCATGGATCACGTCCTGCCCAATCGGGCCAGCAAAGGCATCGGCACCGAACGCGAACGCCAGCAGCAGCGCGGCCGACGGTAGCGTGAACGCCGCCCAGGCCAGCAGGGCGCCGGCCAAGCCGCCGCGCAGGTACCCGAGCGCGAAGCCGACCTGACTGCTCGCCGGTCCCGGCAGGAACTGACACAGCGCGATCAGGTCTGCATAGGCCGCCTCGCTCAGCCAGCGCCGGCGCAGCACCAACTCGTCGCGAAAG
>JBAPYD010000148.1:0-1906 GCA_049284555.1 Chromatiaceae bacterium
TGCCAGCCGCGTCGGCGACCGCCCGGGGTGACAGGCTGGCCACGCCCGCTCGCGAGCGCGCACACCCTGACACCCCCAGGCCGGCTCTCCACGAATTATCCGCCATCGGCGCCCGTTCGGGTGGAAACCGAGCCCGCTGCGGGCCTGCCGGGAGTCAGAGCAACCGCTCGATCGCGCTCACCAGCTTGCCGCTCTCCGGGCTGGTGACGCTGGAGTAGTAGTCGACCAGCTTGCCGTCCCGATCGATCAGGTACTTGTAGAAGTTCCACTTGGGGTAGGCAGCGCCCGCGGCGGCCAGGCGCTCGAACAGGGGCGCCGCGCTTCCCTTCCGCACGCTCACCTTCTCGAACATGGGGAACTCCACCGAGTAGGTGAGACGGCAGAACCGGGCGATCTCCTGCTCGCTCCCAGGCTCCTGATTCATGAAGTCGTTGGAGGGGAAGCCGAGCACCACGAGACCCCGATCCTGGTACTTCCGATAGAGGGCCTCGAGCCCCTCGTACTGGGGCGTGAAGCCGCACTTGCTGGCCGTGTTGACGACCAGGATCACCTTGCCCTTGTAGGCCTCGCAGAGGTTGACCACCTCCTCCCCCGCCAATCGGCGGACAGTGACGTCCAGGAGATCCGGACAGTCCGAGGGGGCCGCGGTGGCCCCGGCGCTCATGGCCGCCAGCCCGAGTGCGAAAAGGGTCGTCTTCATCGTCGTTCTCCGTCATTCGGATCGCGTGAACAGGTTCTGACCTGGACGGATCTGGTGTGCGCGCCGACCGATTGCAACCAGGGCCCGCTTCGAGCACCGCTCGCCCCCGGCGACCCATCCTTTGATTTCGGCCCCCGATGGACCAATGTCACGGGGTCATTCCCCGTCGGCGGCCCGCCCGAGGCCCCGGCTCCACGACAACGGACGGATGATCGCAACGACGATGAGTGACTGGGTCAAAGGCACGGTGGTCGGCAAGCACGCCTGGGCAGAGGGCCTCTACAGCATGCAGATCGAAGCCCCGGTAGGCGACTTCAAGGCGGGCCAGTACACCAAGCTGGCCCTGGACGTCGGCGAGCAGCGCGTCGGACGCCCGTACTCCCTGGTGAACGCACCCCAGGAGCGCCCCCTGGAGGTCTATTTCAACGAGGTGCCGGAGGGGCCCTTGACGCCGCGACTCTCGGATCTGAACCCCGGCGACCCCCTATGGGTCTCGGCCCGGGCGGGGGGCATCTTCACCCTGGACACGGTGGAGCCCGCCGAGACGCTTTGGCTCATCGCCACGGGGACCGCCCTCGGGGTCTATCTCTCCATCCTCCGCACCCCCGACCCCTGGGAGCGGTTCGGGCGGGTCATCCTGGTGCACGGCACCCGCACGGTCGCCGAGCTCGCCTATGGCGAGACCATCGCCGCCGTGGCCGAGCGCCATGGGGAGCAGTTCACTTACGTGCCCGCGGTGAGCCGCGAAGACCACCCCGTGGCCCTCAAGGGTCGCATCACCGATCTCATCACCACCGGGGTCCTCGAGGGGAAGGTCGGCGCCCCCATCGCCCACGACAGGAGTCACGTGATGCTCTGCGGCAACTCCGCCATGATCAAGGATGCCAAGGCGATCCTGGAGGGCCGGGGTCTGGTGCGTCATCGCCGCAACGCACCGGGTCAGTACACCACCGAGCAGTATCACTGATCGGCTCCGGAACGAGGCCGGATCCGACACCGATCCGCTCCGCCCACGATGGCGTCCCTCGCCGCCCTGGCCCGGCTCTCGGAGTCCGTCGCCGGCGAGCGCGGGCGCCTGGCCAAGGTCGGCCGGCTGGCCGCATTTCTGCGGGACCTCGGACCCTCCGAGGCCGGTCTGGCAGCCTGCCTGCTGACGGGTGAGCTCCCGACGGGCCGGATCGGGATCGGGCCCGCCCAGCTCCGGAA
>JBAPYD010000149.1:0-2878 GCA_049284555.1 Chromatiaceae bacterium
GCTTCGAGGAGACCAGCGGCACCCAGGTGCTCGATGTCTCGGGCAACGGGAACCACGGGACCCTCTCCAACGTCACCCGCTCGACCCAAGGGAAGTTCGGGGGCGCCCTCTCCTTCAACGGGACCAATAGCCTGGTCACGGTGCCCGACAGCGCCTCGCTGGATCTCACCCAAGGCCTGACACTCTCGGCCTGGGCCTATCCCACCACTTGGGCGAGCAGCTGGCAGAACGTGCTCCTGAAGGAGCGCAGCGGCGGCCTCGTCTACGCCCTCAACGCCAGCTCGGATGCCGGTCAGCCCAACACGACCCTGCGCATCGCCGGCGCCGACCGCCCGTTGAGCGCCAGCCGCCGTCTGTGGGCGAACACCTGGTCCCATCTGGCCACCACCTACGTGGGGCGACCCAGCGGCTCTTCGTCAACGGCACCGAGGTCGCCAGGCAAGCACAGAGCGGGTCCCTGGAGGTCTCTGCCAACCCCTTGCGGATCGGCGGCAATACGGTGTGGGCGGGACAGTCCTTCCAAGGACTGATCGATGAGCTACGCCTCTACGATCGCGCGCTCTCTCAGACGGAGATCGCGGCGGTGTCCCAGGAACCGGTGGTGCAAACGCCCCCGCGGCGGGTGTCTGTGCCACGCCCTGCAGTCTGTGGGATGACACCTCGATGCCGAGCAACCCGGCGGAGCCCGATAGCCGGGCGGTGGAGCTCGGCTTGAAGTTCCGAAGCGAGGTCGATGGCCAGGTCACCGGGGTGCGCTTCTACAAGGGCAGCGGCAACACCGGCACCCATGTCGGACGGCTGTGGAGCGGCTCCGGGCAGCTTCTGGCCCAGGCGACCTTCACCGACGAGACCACCTCGGGGTGGCAGCAGGTGAGCTTCGCCTTCCCGGTGGCGATCCAGGCCAATACCACCTATGTGGTCTCCTACCACGCACCCGTGGGCCGCTACGCAGAGGACGACGGCTACTTCACTTCGCCCTACACCAACGGCCCCCTGCGGGCACCCTCTGACAGCGAGGCCGGCGGCAATGGGATCCACCGCTACGGCTCAGGCGGGGTCTTCCCCACCTCCACCTACCGCTCGGCCAATTACTGGGTGGATATGGTGTTTACGACACCGTGACAAACTAAGGCTGGGGGACCAAGGGAGAAGTCAAGGATGTGCACGTTGCCAGAAGCCCCCCGCCCCAAGGGCAACAGCCGCTTCCATGACCAGCGAAGGCGTTTCTGCTTGGCCCACCATGCCACCTCAGTTGCCCTGGCCGCCGGTCAATTGAGAGTTCGATCCGAAAAGAGGTTCCAGCCTGCCGGTTGCTCCAGCGCGCGGCCTTTCGGGAGAAGCGATGCGGCAGTGAACGTCCCCTAAGTTGTACCGACTGAGGACTCCCGTGACGGCAAAACGGTTCTACCCTCAGGGGACGTCGCATCTCGCCATCGCCTTTGTGTCACGCGAGCAACACAGCCTCCGCGCGTGGCTTTGTTGCTACGTCAGACTGAGACGGCCGCAATGGCCCTGTGCTATCCTCGCCACCGCTTTCCAGTGCTTTGTGAGGGTCGCGGGCGACGTCGAGGCCCGTCAGACCCAAGAATTCGGAGGCGACCCGCTGATGAAAGATAGGGGATCTGGAGTTTGGGGCTCACCGCGCATCGATCATTGGGTGTCCGCCCTGATGATTGCCTTGGCGTTGTCGGGAGGGGCGCTAACATCCGAATCCTGGGGTGCGGCCGTACGGGATTACGTGCTCCAAGCGGGCGACGTGCTGAACGTCTCTGTGTGGCGTGAGCCGGATCTTGATCGAACACTCCTGGTCCGTCCCGATGGCGGCATCTCGTTCCCCCTTGCCGGCGATTTGATGGCCGCGGGGAAGACCGTTAACCAATTGACCGCCGACCTCTCTGGCAGGCTCACCAAGTACATTCCGAGCCCAGTCGTCACCGTGACCCTGCAGGAGAACCTGGGTAACCGCATCTACGTGACCGGTCGGGTCAGCAAACCAGGCGTGTACCTCCTCAACCAGGATGTCACCGTCACCCAGGCCCTGGCGATGGCCGGCGGTCTCACGCCTTTCGCGAAGGTTAAGGATATTCAGATCCTCCGTCGCGAGGGGGATGTCGAGCGGGCCATTCCGTTCAACTACAAGCAGGTGCAGCGCGGTAAGCACCTTGAACAGAATATCATCCTCCGGCCCGGGGACACCGTTCTGGTACCATGAAGGCCGCGCCAACCGGGGGCCGTCCCGCTACTGGATCCCACCGGGTCGTGATTCACGACAGTGTCACAGTCCCCGCTCGCTCCCCCAGGCCCGCTTGGCTCCGGCTAGCCGCAGCTATGCTCTTCGCCTTGGGGACAGGCCCCGCGTCCGCTGAGCTTTGGCAGATCCAACCGTCGGTGAACTTGCAGCTCGGGTATGACGACAACCCGCAGACCTCTTCGGAGAGTGCCAAAGGCTCATTCGTCACCAGCCTGAGCGGGGCCCTCAGTGCCATTCGCAGCGCCGAGGCAAGCGATTTGGCCTTCTCCGTTGGAGTCGCTTCCAATGTGTATAGCGACGCTGCGGATCTGGACAACACCACCGGTTATTTGGGCCTGGACCTAGGGCATCGGCTGGAGCGCCACCAATTCAGACTGGGGCTACAGTATCTCACGCAGTCGACCTTGTATGCGCAGCAACCACCATCGAGACTGAGCCAGGTGAACCAGCAGCAGAAGACTTTGACGGTGCGCCCGAGTTGGGGCTACCTCCTGAACGAGCGAATGACGCTGAACCTCGGTGCCACGCTCCAAGACGTCACCTTTGAGGACGCCGGTTCTGTCTCCGCCAATGATTATCGTCTCGGCACCGTGGACCTTGGCGTCGGCTACGCGCTGACAGAACGAT